>CBDTZA010000198.1:0-4674 GCA_965364785.1 uncultured Roseovarius sp.
CCACCCGACACCTTGTAGGAATTGCTGTCAAATTTGCCGCCGGCATGCAGCTGGGTCATGATTACCTCAGCCGCCGAAACGCCTTCGCCTTCGTGCATGTCAACGGGAATGCCGCGGCCATTATCGCTTACGGAAATTGATGAATCCGCATGGATCGTGACGTTGACGGCATCGGCATGACCGGCAAGCGCCTCGTCAATGCCGTTATCCACGACCTCGTACACCATGTGATGCAGACCAGAGCCATCATCAGTGTCCCCGATATACATGCCAGGGCGCTTGCGGACCGCCTCTAACCCTTTGAGAACCTTGATGGAATCGGCGCCATATTCTTCGGGCACCGTGACGGTTTCGGACATGCGAAAGTTCCTTCGTATTTTTCCTATTTTATACGAGGTATTGGGGCCAATGTCACGCCTTTACCCCATATTTTGCGGTGCGCAGCCCTCAGGTAAAGGGGATGATCAGCCCCACCAGAATTAGCAGTGCGCCCGAGATGATATTGGTGCGTTTCACCGCCCCCGGCGAGGTGATCAAACCCCTGATCCGATCGATGAAAAGCGCCAGCAAAAGGTTGCCCATAAGTGGCACCGAGAACGAAATAAAGACCACCGCCGCCATATCCAGGCCGGTCATCCGGCTGAGGTCGAAAAACCCCGGCAGCACGCCCATGTAAAACAGCACTGCCTTGGGATTGCTCAGAATGATCGCCAGCCCCGCCATGAACCCTGCCCATTTGCCTGGCCGTGTCAGACGGCTGTCAGGGTTGATGCGACGCCCGGCGCCCCGGATCAGAAGCGCACCCATGCCGATAAACATAAGCGTTGCGACAATGCGCATAACCACCATGAATCCGTCAAACACCGATACAATCCAGGTCACGCCGAGAATGGCGATAAACGGCCAGAGAATATCCCCCACCACCACGCCAAGGGCCAGCGGCCAGGCGGCCTGAAACCCGCCCGACACCGCCCGCGCCATCAGCCCAAGCCATACCGGGCCAGGGGTGATAAACAGCACAAACATCGCCAGTGCATAAAGCGCCAGATCAACGGCACCCAGCGTCATGGCGTGGTTGGCAAGGTCAGGCTGCCATCAGGGGACAAGGGCCAGAACGGGTTCATCGCAAGTTCCCAGACATGCCCGTCAGGATCGGCGAAATAGCCCGAATACCCGCCCCAAAACACCTTTTCCGGTGCCTTCAGGGGGGCGGCCCCGGCTGCAATCGCCGTTTGATAGGCGGCATCAACCTCTGCCTCGCTCGTGAAATTCTGCGCCAGCGTCATCGCCCCGGTGCCCAACTCTGCGTCGGGGCGGCCCTGATCCTTTGCTAGATCGGCCTTGCCAAAGAGGCCAAGAACAAGCCCGTTCATCTGATAAAACACCACGCCGGGTTGCGCCTTGGCCGGGGTCCAGCCAAGGGCGGCATAAAACGCCTTTGAGCGGTCAATATCGGCCACACCAAGGGTGATCAGGGTAACACGTTGCGGGGTCATTCGGCATCCTTCGGGGTGATACGGCTGGTGCCATCGGTATCGGTGATCTCGATATGCTGGGCTTTGTCGCCAAGCTCTGAAAAAAGTTCCGGTCCGGTGCCAGTCATCCAGGCCTGTGCCCCAAGCGCGCAGATTTCATCATAAAGCGCGGCGCGGCGGGCGGCATCCAGATGGGCGGCAACCTCATCCAAAAGCAACAGAGGCGGCGCGCCAAAGTCGCGGGCCAAGGCGCGGGCATTGGCCAGGATCAGCGAAACCAAAAGCGCCTTCTGCTCGCCGGTCGAACAGTCGGCTGCAGGCACGCCCTTGGCCGCATACACCCCGTAAAGATCGGCGCGATGCGGCCCGACAAGCGTGCGCCCGGCCACCAGATCACGAAACCGGCTTTCAGCAAGCGCCTCGCGCAGGTCATCGGCGGTGTCGGGCATTTCGCCTTCGGTCTGGGTCAGGTCAAGCTCCGCCACTGGAAAGGCTGTCTGCGCCTCGGCCTGCGCCTCTGCGATCTGGAAAAGGGCGGCTTGCCGGTTGGCGTGCATCTGTGCGCCGGCCTCGGCCATCTGGCGTTCCAGCGCGAGATACCAATGGGCATCGCGCACCTGATCCTTGAGAAGGCGATTACGCTCGCGCATCGCCTTCTCATAGGCCAAGGCCGCATCGCCATGGGCGGGGATGAAACTCATCGTCATGCGGTCCAGAAAACGCCGTCGCCCCTCGGCCCCCTCGATCCAGAGCCGATCCATCGCCGGCACCAGCCAAAGCACCCGCGCCACCCGGCCAAGCGCCATTTGCGTGGTGGCCTTCTCATCAATGCGCACCTGTCGCGCGGCCCCATCCTGTGCGGTGATCTCGATCTCATGCACCTGATGCAACGAGTGTAAAAGCCCACTCAGCTTCCAGCCTAATGACTCGGGCCTGCGCGCCATATCCTGTGCCGCCGCCCGCCGCAGCCCGCGCCCCGGCGAAAAAAGCGATACCGCCTCAAGAATATTGGTTTTGCCGACGCCGTTCGGCCCATGAATGGCGATGGGCCGTGCATCAAGCGACAGCCGCGCCGACTTATGCGAGCGGAAATGTGAAAGCGTCAGATCTGACAGATAGAGGCCGGGCATTCATTGCCCTTCTTCTTGGCAAAAATACTCCCGCCGGAGGCTCCGACAGGCGTTATACGCGCATCGGCATGACGACATAGACCGCCGTCATGTCATTGCCTTCGCGCATCAGGGTCGGATCGCCGGACGAGTTGAACAGGAACACGGCGTTTTCCCGGTCAACCTGGCTTGCGATTTCCAGCAAGTATTTGGCGTTAAAACCGATTTCAAGCCGCTCGTCGCCGTAAGCCACGGCAAGCTCTTCTTCGGCGGCGCCGCTATCGGGTGCATTGACGGACAGAACAAGGCGATCCTCGTCAAGCGACAGCTTGACGGCGCGCGAGCGCTCGGAACTTACGGTCGCGACGCGATCGACGGCTTGCGCGAACTCGGCGGCATCAACTTCCATCCGGCGAGTGTTGCCCTGCGGAATGACCCGGGTGTAGTCGGGGAATGTGCCGTCGATCACCTTCGAGGTGAGGGTGATATCGGGTGTGGCAAATCGGATTTTTGTTTCGGACACCGACACGGCAATTTTCATGTCGTCGTCTTCCAGCAACTTGCGCAGCTCACCCACGGTCTTGCGCGGCACGATCACGCCGGGCATATCGGCGGCCCCTTCGGGCAAATCGGCGTCAATCCGCGCCAGGCGGTGACCATCGGTGGCCACACAGCGCAGAACCTTGCCGCCATCTCTATCGGAGACATGCAAATAGACGCCGTTCAGGTAATACCGGGTTTCCTCGGTCGAGATGGCGAATTTCGACTTGTCGAAAAGCCGCCGCAAGACAGGCGCAGGGGCGCTGAAATTGCTGGCATATTCGGAACTTGCCATCACCGGAAAATCTTCCTTCGGCAGGGTGGCAAGGTTAAAGTTTGATCGCCCCGCCTGGACGGTCAACCGCCCGGCGGTTCCGTCATCGGCCAGCGTGACAAGCGCGCCATCGGGCAGTTTGCGCACGATCTCATGCAGCATCACTGCCGACACGGTGGTGGCGCCGGCGCGCTCGACCATGGCCGGGGCCTTGTCGACGACTTCGATATCAAGGTCGGTGGCGCGGAATTGAACCGAGGCGCCTTCGGCCTCGATCAGCACATTGGCGAGGATCGGAATGGTATTGCGCCGCTCGACCACGGATTGTGCTTGTGACACGGCCTTAAGCAGTGCGCCGCGTTCGATGCTGAGTTTCATACCCTCGCTCCCTATCAGGTGCCGGTTTAGCGCCGGGAGGGGCACGGTATCAATTTTCCCCTGCGGCTCAAGTGCTTTATTGCGTTTTCGGCTGTATTTAAGGCAGCGTCAAGGCCTGACCCCGCCCCAAAGGGCGAGGCTGCCCGCCAAGGGCGGACAAGAGGCGCGTCTAACCTTCGAGTGTGCGGCGCAAAAGCTCGAGATCTTCGGCGATCTGGCCATCCTGAATGCGCAGCTCCTCGATCCGTTTGACACCGTGCATCACCGTGGTGTGGTCACGCCCGCCAAAGCGGCGGCCAATCTCGGGCAAAGAGCGGCTTGTCATCTGTTTGCACAAATACATCGCCACCTGACGCGGCCGCGCAAAGCTGCGCAGGCGTTTGGGCCCGATCATGTCGCTCAGTCGGATGTTGTAGTGATCCGAAACCTTGCGCTGAATCTCTTCGACCGAGACCTTGCGCTCGGACGCGCGCAGCACATCCGCGAGGCAATCCTGAGTCAGCTCAAGCGTGATCGGCTGACCGACAAGCGAGGCAAAGGCAAACAGCCGGGTCAGCGCGCCTTCGAGAACGCGGACATTGGTGCTGATGCGATGTGCCAGAAATTCAAGCACGCCATCGACCATGCTCAGGTCGGGATATTGCTCGCGGTGACGTTCGACCTTGGATTGCAGGATGCCAAGGCGCAATTCGTAATCGGTCGGGTGCAGATCAACCACCAGCCCGCATTGCAGGCGCGATTTGATCCGCTCTTCGAGGTTGGCAATCTCGCCGGGGGCGCGGTCGGCGGAAATCACGATCTGTTTGTTCTGATCGACCAGCGCGTTGAAGGTGTGAAAGAATTCTTCCTGAGTGCTGTCCTTGCCGGCGATGAACTGAACATCATCGACCATCAACAC
>CBDTZA010000199.1:0-4657 GCA_965364785.1 uncultured Roseovarius sp.
AGGGCGTTATGATGGCCCCGACCGAGATTCTAGCGCGCCAGCATTTGCAGGGGCTGCGTCCGCTGGCGGAAAGCGCCGGTGTGGTGTTGGAAATCCTGACCGGGCGCGACAAGGGAGCCGAACGGCGCGCCAAACTGGCCGCCCTTGTCCGGGGCGATATCCATATTCTGGTGGGCACCCATGCAGTGTTTCAAAAGGATGTGGAATTTTGCGATCTGCGGCTTGCGATTGTCGATGAACAGCACCGGTTTGGCGTCCGTCAACGGCTTGAGCTTGGCAAGAAGGGGGCGCAGGCGGATGTTCTTGTGATGACCGCAACGCCGATTCCGCGCAGCCTGGCCCTGGCGCAATATGGCGACATGGATGTCAGTATCCTGGATGAAAAGCCGCCCGGCCGCAAACCGATCAAGACCGCACTGGTCAGCATGGGCCGGATCGATGAGGTGATCGACCACCTGCGCCGCGCGATTGTCGAGGGGCGACAGGCCTATTGGGTCTGCCCGCTGGTCGAGGAAAGCGAAAGCGTTGACCTTAGCAGCGCCGAAAAGCGGTATCAAAGGTTGCGTGCGGTGTTTGGTGAGGGCGTCGTCGGTCTGGTTCATGGCCAATTGCCCCCCGAGGACAAGGATGCCGCCATGGCCGCGTTTCAGCGCGGCGCGACATCGGTTCTTGTCTCGACCACGGTGATCGAGGTCGGGGTTGATGTGCCCAATGCCTCGATCATGGTGATTGAACGCGCCGAGAGTTTCGGCCTTGCGCAGTTGCACCAACTGCGGGGCCGGGTCGGGCGGGGCGAGGCAGCCTCAACCTGCCTTCTGATGTATCAGGCCCCGCTGAGTGAGGGCGGCGAACGGCGGCTTAGCACCATGCGTGACACCGATGACGGGTTTCGCATTGCCGAGGTTGATCTTGAAATGCGCGGCGCGGGCGATCTTATCGGCACGGCGCAATCGGGCCTGCCGCGGTTTCGGGTGGCTGATCTTGAGGGGCAATCGGCGCTGATGGCGGTGGCGCAGTCGGATGCGCGCAAACTTTTGAACGATGACCCCGATTTAGCCACGCCGCGCGGACAGGCGGCGCGTGTTCTTTTGTGGTTAATGGAACAGGATCAGGCGATTCGTTTGATATCAGTAGGTTAGCCATAAAGGTTACGAAAAGTTCACAAATGTTCTTAAAAAGTTCTTTACTTTGGTTAATGGAAGTGAGAACAAAGGAGCAACACAAGGTTTTCAAAAGGAAGCGCCCCATGTTGCACCAGATCAAGACAGTCGCCACCCGGTCACAAGACACGTTGCTGGCCGATGCACTTGGCGCCGCTGCGCTAATGATCACCTTGGTCGGGGCGCTTTATTTGCCCGGACTGTTCTGAGTTTCTGCCTGGCGGGGGGACCTTGTTGTCGCCCGCACCCTTTCTGTCCCAACTTTGGGGTGCCAAAGATTCTGCCTGTTGCTTTGCTATTTTCGGGGTTTGCCTCATCCCCCCCGAGAGCGCGACAGGGTCGAGATAACCCGCCACACCTTGCCGCCGCCGTTCACCCGAACGCGCGGCGGTTTTTTTATGCAAAAATTCTGCGAATTTTTTGGCCCCGCCTCTCAGGCACAGGAGCTTTGGGCCTTGGCCTCTTCCAAGGCCTCGACGGTGGCATCCAGGGTCAACAGAATCGAGGCGTGGCGATTTTTGTAGTCGCGCGCCGGGCGCAGCACCTCAAGACCCTCGAACGGGGCAGGCGGCGTGGGGCCGTCGTGTTTCAGCATCTCTTTAAGTGCATCACGCGCCGTCGTGACCTCTGCTAGATCACAGCCGATGATATGCTCGCCGACGACAGAGGCCGCCGCTTGCCCCAAGGCGCAAGCCTTGACCTCGGCGGCGTAATCGCTGATCCGGCCACCCGCGCAAGCGATATCAACGGTCACGGTTGAGCCGCAAAGCGGCGCGCGGCGTTTGACGCTTGCATCCGGCGCGGCAAGGCGACCGTGATGGGGAATATCAGCGGCCAGCGCCAGAATGCGGGCCGAGTAGAGTTTGATCAGGTCTGTTTCGCCGCTCATGGCTTTCCCTTTCGGTTCTGACCTCATAAATAGGCCTCAGACGCGCAGATGCAAAAGGTTTTCCACCATGGACTTTGATCCGGCCACACTAAAGTATGACGCGCGCGGGTTGATCCCCGCAATTGCGCAGGATGCGACGAGCGGTGAGGTTCTGATGATGGCCTGGATGAATGCCGAGGCCGTGGCGCGCACGCTTGAGACCGGGCGCGTGACCTATTGGAGCCGCTCTCGCCAGGCGTTCTGGATCAAGGGCGAGACCAGCGGCCATGTTCAGGACCTGGTAGATTTCCGGGTCGATTGTGACCGCGATTGCCTTTTGGTGAGCGTGCGTCAGGTCGGGCCGGCCTGTCATACCAACCGGCGGAGCTGTTTTTACACGGCTGTGCGAGGCGGAGATGAAATTGAAATCATGGCGCCGATGGAAAGCTCTGATTGAGTATTTAAGCCAAGAAGAAGGTCAGAGCCCAACCCTGCGACGGATATCGGCAGGCGTTGCGCCCTCGGCGCGGTAGGTGGCTATCGCGCGGGCATCATCGCGTTTGGCAAGGCGTTTGCCGTACTCGTCACGGATCAGGCCATGATGGTGATAGAGCGGGGTTGGCAGGCCGAGCAGGCGTTGCAGGAGCACGTGGATTTGTGTGGCCTCAAAGAGATCCTGCCCGCGGATCACGTGGCTAATTGCCTGATCCGCGTCATCAATCACGACAGACAGATGGTATGAGGCACCCATGTCGCGCCGGGCCAGCACCACGTCACCGACGGCTTGGGGCATGTTTGTGGGTATGATCGTACCGGTTTCGCCAATTGGCCCCTGGCCGGATTCGGTAAAGGTGAGCGGGGTTGAGAGGCGGGCCAATGCGCGCGCCATGTCGAGGCGCAGAGCGCTGTCTTGGGGCATCGGACCTGTGGGTGGCGCGTCGTCGGGGCGGCAGGTGCCTGGATAGATCAGGCCGTCCGGGCCTTGCAAGCAGGCGCCCTCTTGTGGGGCTGAGGCGGCGGCGCGGATATCGGCGCGGGTGCAGTTGCATGGATAGAGCAGGCCCATGTTCCAGAGCTGCGAAAGAGCCTCGCGGTAGCGCGGCAACCGCTCGGATTGGCGCAGTACGGGGGGGGGCCAGCTGAGGCCCAGCCAGTGCAGATCGTCGTAAATTTGCACCTCCCACGCCGCGCGGCTTCGGCTTTGGTCGATATCGTCGATCCGCAGGTGGAATACGCCACCTGTGGCCTGCGCCATGTCATAGGCCATGATCGCTGAAAAGGCGTGGCCCAGATGCAGGGGGCCGGTGGGCGACGGGGCAAAGCGGGTTGTAAAAGTCACGTTTTTTGAATGACATAGACGTTGGACTTCAACCCCTGAACGGGCAGGTGGGGGCCATAGTTCTTGCTCAGTAGGCGCGCGCCGCCGCAATCGAGCCAGCCGTTCAGCGCCCCTTCATAAATAGGATCGGCGAGGGCGTGGTCGTTATAGCTAAAGACCAGATGACCGCCGCGATCAAGCGCGTTCATCAGGATATCGAGGGTTGAGACCGGGGCCGCGCCGGGGCCGATCACGCCGATTGCCGCGATGGCCTTATAGGCACCTTTCGGGATCGGGGTTT
Source organism: uncultured Roseovarius sp. (assembly GCA_965364785.1). GTDB lineage: Bacteria > Pseudomonadota > Alphaproteobacteria > Rhodobacterales > Rhodobacteraceae > Roseovarius. The sequence continues at coordinate 3,648 of CBDTZA010000199.1, forward strand.
TATCGGTGACGTCAAGCGATGAGAGGCTGCGATAGACGCCCTTGGACGTGGCCTGCGCCAACATTTCAGGGCTTGGGTCCATCCCGTCGATCACCTTGAATCCGGCCAGTTTGAGCGCCAGGCCAGAGAGGCCGGTGCCACATCCGAAATCAAGCACGGGGGTTTGTGGCTCGGGCCGTTTGGCAAACAGCGCCTTGGCGCAGCGCCCCGGCGTGGCATAGCCGTTTTCGGCAATTTCCGCGTCATAGGTGGTTGCCCAGTCGTTATAAAACTGGCTGGCGTCTTCGGAGGTTTCTAGTTCGTAGGCTTTATCCAAGAATTTTTCACTCATCCCCCAAGATTGGCGGAAGAGTTACGCCACGTCCAGTAAAGACTGTGCCAGCCAGTCGCTCCAGGCCGCTTTGGCGCGGTCGGTATAGGCCTTGTAGCGATCTTGACGGCCGCGCCGCCCGCCCTTGAGGCCATCCACCGGTCTGAACAGGCCGAAATTGACGTTCATCGGCTGAAAGGTCTTCGCCTCGGCGCCGCCGGTGATGTGATGGATCAATGCGCCCATGGCGCTATCTTGCGGCGGATCGGCAAGCGGATGGTCGAGAATTTCGGCAGCGGCCATGCGGCCAGCCAAAAGGCCCATGGCGGCGGATTCAACATAGCCCTCGACGCCGGTGATCTGACCGGCAAAGCGGATATGCGGGCGCGAGCGCAGGCGCATCTGGTTGTCCAGCAGAGTGGGCGAGTTGATGAAGGTATTGCGGTGAATGCCGCCAAGGCGGGCAAAGCTGGCATTTTCCAGGCCGGGGATCATGCGGAGCACCTTTTTTTGGGCGCCGTATTTCATTTTTGTCTGAAATCCAACGATGTTATAGAGCGTTCCTAATGCATTATCGCGGCGCAACTGCACCACTGCCCAGGGTTTCACATCCGGTTGATGCGGGTTGGTCAGGCCGACCGGTTTCATCGGGCCGTGACGCAGGGTTTCGCGGCCGCGTTCGGCCATCACCTCGATCGGC
>CBDTZA010000200.1:0-4646 GCA_965364785.1 uncultured Roseovarius sp.
TGGCGGTATTTGTGCCCTTGTCGTTCATGCCCGGACAGGTCGGGCGGCTGTTCGTCGAATTCGGCTGGGTCATGGCGGGCACGGTGGGTATCTCGACTTTTGTCGCGCTGACCGCCTGCCCGGCCCTGGCCGCCAACATCCTGAGCGCGCGCAAGATCCGCAAGGCGACCGCCGCCGACACGCCAGAGCGCCCGCCATTCTTTCTGCGCCTTTATCGTGGGCTTTTGGTGCGTTCAATCGGCATGCCGTTGGTGGTGCTGACGGTAAGTTTTATGCTGACGGCGGGGGCGGCCCTGTTCTATGACGACTTGCCGCGCGAATTGGCGCCGCGCGAGGATCGCGGCGTGGGATTTGTGCCGCTCACCGCCCCGCAAGGCAGCACAGTGGCCCATTCCGATCTTGCCGCCCGCCAGGTCGAGGAAATTCTGGAACCGATGCGCCAGTCGGGCGAGATTGAAACCGTCTTTACGTTTACCGGCTGGGGCGGGCGCGCCTGGCGATCTTTCGTGGTCTATCGCCTTGCGCCCTGGGAAGAGCGGGATCGTCCTATTTCGGCCCTTGTCGGCGAGATTGCCCCGCAAATGGACAATGTCACCGTCGCACGCGGCTTTCCGGTGACACCGGCCGGACTTGGCCTGCGCGGCAACTCCACCCCGGTACAGGTGGTGATTGGCGGGCCAGATTTCGACAGCGTCAAGGAATGGGCAATCGAGCTTTTGGCGCGCGCCGAAAATGTTGCGGGGCTGGTGAACCCCGAGATCAACTTTGAACAGAACCTGCCCCAGCTTGACGTGAGCATTGATCGCGCGCGCGCCGATGATCTTGGCATCTCGGCCGATGTGATCGCGGCCACGCTCCAGACCATGCTGGCCTCGCGCGAGGTGACCACATTCGTCAGCCGGGGCCGCGAATATCCCGTGCTTGTCCAGGCCGAAGAGGCCGACCGGCGCACGCCCTCGGACATCTCGAATATCTTTTTGCGCGCAGGCGACGGCGAAACCCTTGTGCCGCTTGGCGCGCTTGTCACGCTCAAGGAAAACGCCGCCGCGCCGTCGCTGCGCCGGTTCGACCGCCTGCCCTCGATTCAGCTTTCGGGCGCTCTGGCGCCGGGCGCCGATCTTGGCGGGGTTCTGAGCCAGCTTGAGACCATCGCCGCCGAAATCCTGCCGCCCGAGGCAAAGCTTGGCTATGACGGGCAATCGCGCACCTACAAGGACACCTCTGGCGGGGTTGGCGTGGTATTTCTCCTGGCGCTGTTGATCGTTTACCTTGTTCTGGCCGCGCAATTTGAAAGCTTCATTCACCCGCTGGTGATCATGCTGACCGTGCCCATCGGCGTGGCCGGCGCGATCTATGCCATGGCGTTGGGGGGGCTCTCGCTCAACGTCTATAGCCAGATCGGCATCATCCTGTTGATCGGATTGATATCAAAGAACGGCATCCTGATTGTCGAGTTCGCCAACCAGTTGCGCGACGAAGGCTATAGCGTGCGCGACGCGGTGATTGAGGCCTCGGTCCTGCGGCTGCGCCCGATTGTGATGACGGCGATTTCTACGGTGCTGGGCGCCCTGCCGCTTGTTCTGGCCAACGGTGCGGGTGCCGAAAGCCGCATTGCGGTGGGCACGGTGATCGTTGCCGGTCTTAGCATGGCGACCGTCTTGATGCTGTTTGTCACACCGGTTCTCTATGACCTTCTGGCGCGCTTCACCAAGCCACGCGGCGCTGTGGAAAAGGCGCTCGAGGCCGAGCTTTCCGGCAGCCATCAACCGGCTGAGTGACTTTCCGCTCATTCATCGGGCAGGTTCAAACCGGGTGGTCATCCCGGCCTTATGATGCATATATATCCATATGTTTGGTGCAACCTTGAAATTGGTGGAATCACGTTTGAGAAAGTCGCTTTTCACCGTCCTTCTTACTGTTTTTCTGCCGCTTGGCGCGCAAGGGGCAGAGGTCACATTCAACGCCCCCAATGCGTCCAAGGGCTTTACCGAAAAACTGCGCAGCGCCTCGCTTAGCCTGACCACGGCCGCCCGCGAGGATGCCACCGCGCAGGATCTTCTGGCCGCCGCGCAATCAGATTATGCCCGCCTGATCGGCGTACTCTACGCCGAGGGCTATTATGGTGGCGTGATCACCATTCGCGTCGATGGCAAAGAGGCCGCGAGCATCCCGCCGCTGCGCGCGCCGGGCACCATCAACCAGATTGATATCAGCGTGGATCGGCGCGCGGAATTCACCTTTGGCATCGCCCGTGTAGCGCCGGTCCCGGCCCGGACCGAACTGCCTGAGGGGTTTGCCAAGGGCAAGCGGGCACGCGGCAACCTTATCGGTGAGGCCGCGCGCACCGGTGTGACCGCATGGCGCGATGCAGGTCACGCCAAGGCAGATATATCAGGCCAGGTGATCACCGCCGATCATGCCGACAAGACCCTTGACGCCGATATCACGTTATTCCCCGGCCCGCGCCTGCGCTTTGGCGTGCTTGAGATCGAGCCCTCAGAGCCCCCCAGCCGCGTGCGCCCCTCGCGCATCCGCGCGATTGCGGGCCTGCCCGCGGGCAAAACCTTTTCCCCCGAGAAGCTCGATCAATCGGCCACCCGCCTGCGACGCACCGGTGCGTTCCGCTCGGTGGTGTTAAGTGAGGCCGAGACGCCAAACCCCGATGGAACGCTGGATATCACCACCCGCGTGGTTGATGCCAAACGCCGCCGTGTCGGCGCCGGCGCCGAGCTGTCTTCGCTTGAGGGGCTAACGCTCACGGGGTTCTGGCTGCATCGCAACCTTTTTGGCGGCGCCGAGCGGCTGCGCTTTGACGGGATGATCGGCGGCATCGGCGGCAATTCAGGCGGCGAGGATTTTCGCCTGTCTACGCGCTTTGAACGCCCCGCCACCCTTAACCCAGACACAAGCCTGTTCCTGCTCGCCAGTATCGAGGACAACAACGAACCTGATTACAGCGAGCGCAGCGCCGAAATTGGCGGCGGGCTGAGCCATGTCTTTTCAAAATACCTGACCGCCGAGGCCGGCCTTAGCTATCGCTATTCCGAGATTGACGACGATCTTGGCTCGCGCAGCCTGCAACATCTCCTGTTTCCGTTGCGCGCCACCTGGGATCGACGCGACAATGCGCTGAACGCCAAATCCGGCCAATTTGCCGACCTTTCCCTGACGCCCTTCCTTGGTATTGAACAAGGCAGCGGGACGGGCGTGCGCCTGTTTGCCGATGCCCGGACCTATTACAGCCTTGGCAAGGCGGACCGCTTTACCTTTGCCGCGCGCGCGCAGTTTGGCTCGGTGGCCGGGGCTGATATCGATGCGGTGCCCGCCGACATGCTGTTTTATTCCGGGGGGGCCGGCACCGTGCGCGGTCAGTCCTATCAGTCGCTCGGCGTTGACCTGTCGCCTAGTGTGACCGTTGGCGGGCGCTCTTTCATGGGGTTTTCCGGTGAGTTGCGCACAGATGTGACGAAATCCATTCAGGCGGTCACCTTTGCCGATACTGGCTTTGTCGGGCAGGATGCGTTGGGGAGCGGCAAGGGCGAATGGCATAGCGGCGCCGGTTTGGGCGCGCGCTACATGACCGGGGTCGGTCCGATCCGCGTCGATCTGGCCACGCCTCTGGATGGCAATGCGGGCAAGAGTTATGAGCTTTATATCGGGATTGGGCAGGCATTTTGATGCGGTTTATTCTTCTCCTTGCAGTTGTCTTTACCTGTCTTTCCGCCCCGCTGTCGGCGCAGAGCGCGGATGAGGATCGTGGTTATCTTCAGGCGCTGATCGAGGACAACCTGTCGGGCGCCGGGCGCAGCGTGCGCATCACCGGGTTCGAGGGCGCGCTGTCATCTCAGGCTACGGTCAAGGAACTCAGCATCGCCGATGATGTCGGGGTCTGGCTGACGCTGCGCGATGTCACGCTTGACTGGACCCGCAGCGCGCTTTTGTCCGGCCGGATCGAGGTGAACCGCCTGTCGGCGCGCGAAATAGACCTGCCCCGCCTGCCTAACACCCAAGAGGCGCTCAGCCCCGAAATCGCCGAGGCCAAGCCCTTTGCCCTGCCCGACCTGCCGGTGTCGGTCAATATAGGCGAGATCAGCGCCGAGACCGTGACCCTTGGTGCGCCCATTCTGGGCCAGAAGGTAGAGTTGCGCCTGACCGGCGGGCTGTCGCTTGGCTCGGGCGAAGGCGAGGCGCAGCTTGACGTGACCCGGCTTGACGAGCGCGGCGCGCTGACGCTGGTGGCGGCCTATGTCAACGCCACGCAGTTCCTGGCGCTTGACCTCAAGCTGCGCGAAGACGAAGGCGGCATCGCCTCGACGCTTCTTAACCTGCCCGACAGCCCCTCTATCGCCCTCTCGATTGAAGGCGAGGCGCCGTTGTCGGATTTCACCGCCGATATAAGCCTGTCATCGGCTGGTGAGCCACGTCTGAACGGCACCGTCACGATCCGCGCCGATGGCCCGCCCGAGGCGGTGGCGCGCGAGTTTACCGCCGCCCTTGCCGGTGATCTCACGCCACTCATGGCCGCCGAATACCGCCCGTTTTTCGGCACCGATAGCCAATTGGTGCTGCAAGGTGTGCGTCAGGCAAGTGGCGCGCTCGAGATCTCCGATTTCAACCTCGCCGCCGCACAATTGCAACTTGGCGGG
>CBDTZA010000201.1:0-4617 GCA_965364785.1 uncultured Roseovarius sp.
CCATCAACGGCGACCCGTCGATTGGTGAGACCAATACCGCAACTGTGCTGCCGGTCAAGGACAAGGTGATTGTCGGCATCTCGGGTGGCGAGTTCGGGGTGCGTGGTCATGTGACCGCCTATAACCTTGAGACCGGCGCACTCGAATGGCGCGCCTATTCGATGGGCCCGGACAGCGACATCCTGATCGATCCGGAAAAGACCACGCATTTAGGCAAGCCTGTCGGCGTGGATTCGGGCACCAACACCTGGGAAGGCGATCAGTGGAAGATCGGCGGCGGCACCACCTGGGGCTGGTATTCGTATGATGCCGAGCTTGACCTGTTTTATTACGGCACGGCCAATCCTTCGACATGGAACCCTGCCCAGCGTCCGGGTGACAACCGCTGGTCGATGACCATCATGGCCCGCAACCCCGATACCGGCGTGGCCAAGTGGTTCTACCAGATGACCCCGCATGACGAGTGGGATTATGACGGTGTCAACGAGATGATCCTGACCGATCAGGAAGTGGATGGGAAGATGCGCAAGCTTTTGACCCACCACGACCGGAACGGTCTTGCCTATACGATGGATCGTGAAACCGGCGAATTGCTGGTGGCAGAGAAATTCGATCCTGCGGTCAACTGGACCACGGGTGTGGATATGGACCCGACCTCTGACACCTATGGCCGCCCGGCTGTGGCGGCGGAATATTCTACCGAGCAGAACGGCGAGGACGTAAACTCGACCGGGATCTGCCCTGCCGCTCTTGGCACCAAAGACCAACAACCCTCGGCCTATAGCCCGAGAACCGGCCTGTTCTATGTCCCGACAAACCACGTCTGCATGGATTACGAGCCGTTCCGCGTAAGCTATACCGCTGGTCAACCTTACGTTGGGGCGACCCTCGCGATGTACCCGGCCCCCGGAAGCCATGGCGGCATGGGTAACTTCATCGCCTGGGACAACATCGAAGGTAAGATCAAGTGGTCGATCCCCGAGAAGTTCTCGGTCTGGTCGGGGGCTCTGGCAACCGCTGGTGATGTGGTCTTTTACGGCACGCTTGAAGGCTATCTGAAGGCGATTGATGCCAATACCGGTGACGAGCTTTACAGCTTTAAAACACCGTCAGGCATCATCGGCAACGTGATGACCTACGAGCATGCAGGCAAGCAATATGTCGGTATCCTGTCGGGTATTGGTGGCTGGGCCGGGATTGGCCTTGCGGCTGGCCTGACCGATCCGAATGCCGGTCTGGGTGCTGTTGGTGGCTATGCGGCCCTGTCGGATTACACGGCACTGGGTGGTCAGCTGACCGTCTTTGCCCTGCCCAAATAAACCGATCTTGTCTTTAAAAGATGGACCTCTCGGCGCGGCATCCTTATCGGTGTCGCGCCGAGGCACCGATGACCAAAGGAGCAGAGAATGTTGACCAACCGCCGCCTTTTGTCCGCAGGGCTTGCCGGCCTGCTGGCGTTTGTTGCCGCACCAACCCTCGCGGAAGACCTGCCGTCGCGCGACGATCCCGCCATTGCCGCCGCCTATCAGGAAGACGGGCGTTATTTCACAGAAGACGACATTCCCACATTCAATGTGGCCGAAGATGGCACTGTGGACTGGCGCACTTTTTCGGGGTTCCGCCGCTATCACGCGGAATGCCACGTCTGTCATGGTCCCGATGGTGAGGGCTCAACCTATGCCCCGGCGCTGAAGGTGTCTGCGTTGAGCATGGATTACTACGATTTTATCGGCGTCGTGGCCGAAGGGCGCCAAAAGGTGAATGCCTCTCAGAATTCGGTGATGCCAAGCTTTGGCAGCAACCCCAATGTGATGTGCTATCTGGATGACATCTATGTCTATCTCAGGGCGCGTGGCACCGAGGCCGTGGCCCGCGGTCGCCCCGCCAAGAAAGAGCCGAAATCCGACGTGATCCGGGAGGATGAAGATGCCTGCATGGGCTAGGATTGCGGTGAGTGTCATGGCGCTGCTGCCCGGTGTGGCGGCGGCGCAGATGGCCGAGCTGGTGTCGAAAACCGCGTTCAGGGTCTGTGCCGATCCCTCGAACGATCCGATGTCGTCGCAGGATGGCAGCGGGTTTGAAAACAAGATTGCCGATCTGATTGCGGCCAAGCTTGAAAAGCCGGTCGAATATACCTGGTTTCCGATGGCGACCGGATTTGTCCGCCGCACCCTGCGGGCCAATGAATGCGACGTGATTATTGGCTTTGCCCAGGGTCACGAGATGGTGCAGAACACCAACCATTACATGACCTCGGCCTATACGATTGTGTTTCCCAAAGACAGCCCGCTGGCGGATATCACAACGATTTCTGATCCGCGCCTCAAGGGCAAAGTGCTTGGCATTATCGCAGGTAGCCCGCCGGGCACGCATATGGCGCGGCAGGGACTTATGGCACTGGCGCGGCCCTACCCGCTTTTCGTTGACCGCCGCCACGCCTCTCCGGCGGCTGATATGCTGGCCGATCTTGAGGCAGGCGAGATTGACGCCGCCATTCTCTGGGGGCCGATCAGCGGGCCGCTTGTCAAACGCGAGCATCCGAACCTCAAGGTCGTGCCGCTGATCCATGAGACCGACCCGCCCCGCCTGTTTTACCGTATCACCATGGGCGTGCGCCCCGGCGAAGATCAGTGGAAGCGACAGCTCAATTCCCTGTTGCGGCGCAATCAGGCCGAGATCGACCAGATATTGACAGAGGCCGGGGTGCCGCTTCTCAACAATATGGGGACCGATCTCAAGGAGGTCACGCAATGATCTTTCGCGGCCGTGCTATCGTTGCGGCCCTCGCGCTTTGCGCGACTATGGCGCAGGCGCAGGGCGTGCCAGAGCCAGAGGGATATCGCGGCCCGCCCTACCGCGCCAGCGTGCCTGCCACGCTGAGAGGGGCGATTGTCGTGGACGATGCCGAGGCCTATAAGCTCTGGCAAGAGGGCGAGGTGGCGTTCATCGACGTTTTGCCGCGTGCGCCCAAGCCCGAGAACCTGCCAAAGGGCACGATCTGGCGCGAAAAGCCGCGACAGTCGATTCCCGGCGCGATCTGGCTTCCAAATACCGGGTACGAGCAGATTGCCGAAGAAACCGCGGGTTATCTGCGCCAGGGGCTGGAACAGGCAACGGCGGGCGATCCGGTGCATCCGGTGCTAATTTTCTGCCTGATGGAGTGCTGGATGTCCTGGAACGTCGCCAAGCGGGCGCTCGAGATGGGCTATGCCAATGTCTATTGGTATCCTGACGGTACCGATGGCTGGGACATGGAGGATCACCCGTTAGAGCGGCTTGATCCCTTGCCCGAAAACTAACCCCCGACGCGGTGTTTAATAGGCCGCAAGGCTGGTGCGGGCGCGGGTCGTTTTGCCGTCCGTGTCGTGCAATGTGACCTCTGCCACGCTTGTGCCCTTGGGCACAGAAACGCGCAGGCGCGGGTTTTCAGACAAGGATATGCTGCCGGTCATGTTCAGATAGGGCGCGTTATCAAGGGCGACTGCGACCTCGCCCACCACCCGCAGCGGAATATAAAGCAGCGTGATCTGATCCATTTGCAGACCCGAATGGCTTGGATGGCTGATATCCACATCAAGCGCGCTTACCTTGCCTGCAAGCGCCGCAAGGCGGGTGTTCATGCTTTTGCTGGGGGCATCCAAAGCGGGCAGAAAGGCCAGCTCCATCTCGCCAAGGGTGGCAAGGGCGGCAACCGGATCGGTGCCCGGCGGTGCGGCGCAAGCGCCCTGACCGGAGGTCTTGAGATACCCCTCTGCCATATGCCGCTCGCCCGCATCGGTCAGGGCCACAAGGTGCAACGGCGTCTGGCCATTGATCCGGGTGGTCAGGCTAAAGGCAAACTCGGCCTGCGGCTGTGCCAGCGTGAATTCGGCGGCCACGGGGGCGGGGTTTTCGTCAATCACCAGCGTGACGGCGGTGATCATCTGGCCCGGCGGGGCGGTGATATGCCCGCCAAGCACGGTGCGCGCATCATCGGTGGCGCGGTAGGGGGCATCAAGGGCGACATGGGTGCTTTGGGCGGTGACCAGATCATCGCCGTAAAGCGCGCCGCGAATATCCTCCCAGGCCGATTGCGCGAGCGCAGGACCAGAGCCAAGCAAAAGGGCGGTCATGGCTAGGTAGAATGGTTTCATGTCATCCCTCCACAAAGAAATGGGTCTTGAAGATATAGCGCATGCCACGCATCCAGGACTCGTCTGTATTAGAGCGGATATCGACAGCGCGGGCACGCACCGTCTCGCCGCTGGCCACATCGCGCATCACCAGGTTCATTGACAGGATCAGGTTCGAGACTTTCTGAACCTCGCCGACAACCACATACTGCGCGCCAAGCTTGGCGGCGATACGCAGCTCGCACCCATAGCAATCGGCCGGGTTTTTGATTGGCGCCAGATCAGGCGCGACCGGGGCGAGGTCAAGTAGGTCGAACCCTTCGGTTTCAAACCGCTCCTGCACCTCAGATTGCAACATGGCAAGGCGCGCGGTTTCATCCGCGCGCACCGGGTTATAGGCGCCTTCGGTCGAGGTATCTATGAAGGTGAGGCCAAGAAAGGCCACGCTGGCCCCATCGCGCAACGGCACCAACCCCTGGGCCATCGCGGCGCCAAGAGGCAGCAT
>CBDTZA010000202.1:0-4615 GCA_965364785.1 uncultured Roseovarius sp.
ACCAAGGCTAGTAGAGTGCTCGGCGGGTGTCCACATTGATTGGAATCAAGCGGAGCAAAGAATCCTGCCCAGGGTTCTTGCGCGAATTCTTGCTGATATTGATTTCGCTCAGTATGGCGCGGCAATGCCGCAGGTATACTATTGTCTGGTCAATACCTGACTCGATGGGTCGCTGCTAAGTACCCGTTGCAATAGAGTAAAGGAGAGACGTATGCGAATTTGGATGACATTAACCGCGAGTGCCTTGGTTCTGACACTAGGAGCGTGCGAAGGGATGTCCCCGGAATCGAGGACAGTTGCCGGTGTGGCTGGCGGGGCTGCGGCCGGGCTTATCACGGCCGAAGCGCTTGGGGCCAGTAACAACTGGCGCCTGATTGCCGCATTGGGCGGTGCTGCTGCGGGTACGATGGTGGCGCAGAATGCCGCGACGGGCAACTGCGCCTATGCCCGGGGTGATGGCACCTACTTTAGTGCGCCCTGTCGGTAAGCTACTTAACAGGTGATACGATAGTCGCGGAGCGTATCGCGTGGGTACGCACTCCGGACTTTGATCTGAAAAGGGCGCCTGCATCACGCGGGCGCCCTTTTCAATCCCATATGCCTTGGGGCGCGCTTTAGCCGCGCAGGACAGAGCGGCCCGCATATTGTGCGGTTTCGCCGAGCATTTCCTCGATCCGGATCAGTTGATTGTACTTCGCCAACCGGTCCGAGCGCGCAAGGCTGCCGGTTTTGATCTGGCCACAGTTTGTTGCCACGGCGAGGTCGGCGATGGTGGCATCCTCGGTCTCGCCCGAGCGGTGCGACATCACATTGGTCATGCGCGCCCGGTGCGCCATATCCACCGCTTGAAGAGTTTCCGTCAAGCTACCGATTTGATTGACTTTTACCAGCATCGAGTTGGCGCAGCCACGCTCGATCCCCATGGCAAGGCGGTTCGGATTGGTGACGAAAAGATCGTCGCCCACAAGCTGAACCATATTGCCGATGGCATCGGTCAGGGCCTTCCAGCCGTCCCAGTCATCCTCGGCCATGCCATCCTCGATCGAGATGATCGGATAGTCGGCCACAAGCGCCGCCAGATAGGCAACGTTTTCATCCGAGCCAAGCGATTTGCCTTCGCCGGACAGCTCGTATTTGCCGCCTTTGTAATATTCGGTCGCCGCGCAATCAAGCGCCAGATAGATATCCTCGCCGGGTTTGTAGCCTGCTTTCTCAATAGATTTCAGAATGAAATCAAGCGCATCACGGGCAGAGCTAAGGTTGGGGGCAAAGCCACCTTCATCGCCGATCCCGGTGGACAGGCCCGCCGCGGAAAGCTCTTTCTTCAGGGTATGGAACACTTCGGCGCCCATGCGGATCGCGTCGCGGATATTGTCCGCAGCGACCGGCATGATCATGAATTCCTGAATATCAATTGGGTTATCGGCATGCTCGCCGCCATTGATGATATTCATCATCGGCACTGGCAAAAGCCGCGCCGAGGTGCCGCCGACATAGCGATAAAGCGGCTGGCCGGTGAAATCAGCGGCGGCCTTTGCACAGGCAAGACTAACGCCGAGAATGGCATTGGCGCCAAGGCGGCCCTTGTTGGGGGTGCCGTCCAACTCGATCATCGCCATATCAAGCGCGACCTGCTCGGTGGCGTCAAAGCCGGCCAGCTCTTCGGCGATCTCGCCATTGACCGCGGCGCAGGCCTCTTGCACGCCCTTGCCCATATAGCGCGACTTGTCGCCATCACGCCGCTCGACGGCCTCATGGGCGCCGGTCGAGGCACCCGACGGCACGGCGGCGCGCCCCATTGTGCCATCTTCCAGCGTTACATCCACCTCGACCGTGGGGTTACCCCGGCTGTCCAGAATTTCGCGGGCGTGAATGTCGATGATGCTGCTCATTGGGGATTCCTTGCATGCATTTAAGTTGGCTGTGCCTTAGCAAGTTTCACAGTGAATGGAAACTGCGACAGGTCGTGCAAACAGGCGTTTGACCGCATCCGCGCCTTAGGTGCGGGGCAGGGTCGCGGCACTTGGCGCGACCGAGCGGCGGGCCTGATGGCGTTCACGCAAAAATGTATAAATGCCAGAGGCGATGATGATTGCGGCGCCTGTCAGGGTCCAGATGTCAGGGCGCTCGTCAAATAGCGTGGTGCCGATGATCAGCGCAAAAACAAGCCGTGAATAGCGAAACGGCGTGATTACCGCCACATCACCAAGCCGCATCGCCGCGACAATCGCGTAATAGGCGGCGACGCCGGTGATCATCGCAAAGCTGAAATCGCGCCAGTCGACCGCCGTTGGCACCGTCGGCGTGCCCGAGATCGACAACAGGATTAGCCCCGCCGGCACCAGCGTGGCAAAGGCATAGGTCGAAAGCTGCATTGACGAAATGGAGCGCGGCACGGCGCGGGTCGCAAGATCGCGGATCGCCAGACCAATGACGCCCTGCACGGCAAAAAGCGACGCCGGTTCAAAGCCTTGCAGACCGGGCCGGATCACCATCAGAACCCCGCAAAAGCCGACCAGAATGGCGCTCCAGCGGCGCCAGCCGACGGCCTCGCCCAAGAAAAGCGCGGCCCCCAAAGTGACCGCCAGCGGCGTTGCCTGCAAAATCGCCGAGGCCGAAGACAGCGGCGTCAGCGCGATGGCAGTGACAAAGCCGATGGTGCCCACCAGCTCGCCAAAATTACGCAGCAAGACCGGGCGAGAGATTACATCGCGTGACAACAGGCGGTGGCCTTGGGACAGGGTGATCACGGCAAAGATAGTCGCCCCGCCAATCCCCAGAAAGATCAGGATCTGACCAACCGGCAGGTTCACCGCCAGCCGCTTGATGAACATGTCCTCAATCGCAAAACCGGCCATCGCCAGAACCATCAGAATGCTGCCGCGCAGGTTTTCCATGCAAAACCGTCTTTCTTTTCAGGAATGGCCCCTGTTAGCCCGGCTCAGGCGCCAAAGGAAAGGGGCAAAAGCGGCGTTATGACAGCACGACAATGCCGTTATGTTTGGCCTTATGTTCCGGCTCGACATGGATGGTGACACGCGCATCGGGCAGGGCATCCATCAGGGCGCCCTCAATCCGGTCGCAAAGGATATGCGCCTCGTCGACAGTGGTGGTGCCGGGCATGACCAGGTGGAAATCAATGAAGGTGACCTGGCCGGCATGGCGGGTGCGCAGATCATGCGCCTCGACCGCGTCACCGCTGCTGGCGGCAAGGGCGATGATCTCGCGGATTTTGGCCAGTTCCTCGTCCGATACGGCCTCGTCCATAAGCCCGCTCAGCGACCCTTTGATCACGCTCCAGCCCGACCACAGGATATTAAGCGCCACAAGGGCTGCCATGAGCGGGTCAAGCACCCACCAGCCGGTGGCAAGCGCAAGCCCGACCCCGATCAGCACCCCCACAGAGGAGACGACATCGGTGATCAGGTGCTTGCCATCCGCCGCAAGCGCAGGTGAGCGATGCGCGCGTCCGGCGCGGATCAAAACCCAGGCCCAGGCCCCGTTGATCAGGCTGGCACCGGCATTGATCAGCATCCCGGCAATGGGCGCATCGGGCACGCGCAGCGCCATAAATCCGCCATAGGCCTCGCGCAGGATAAAGAGCGCGGCGATCACGATCAGCACGCCCTCAAGCACCGCCGAAAAGAATTCCGCCTTGTGGTGCCCGTAGGGGTGGTTGCTGTCGGCAGGGCGCTCGGCGACGCGCAGGGCCACCACCACCGCGACCGCCGCCGCCACGTTGACAAGGCTTTCAAGCGCGTCCGACATAAGCGCCAGCGACCCGGTCAGCCACCATGCAATGACCTTGAGGCCCATCACCAGAAGGCCGATGATCACGCTGCCAAAGGCCAGCTTCATCACTCGTGTCATCGCGGCAAGTTCCTGCCTTGTTGGTTGCGGCTCATGTCAGGCCGTTGGGCGCATAAGGGTCGCGCGCTGGATAGCGGCAAGCGGCGCGGGTTTCCACCTTTTTTGCCCGATTGAGCGGGTTAATGCGCCCCGGCGCGCGAAAACAGCTGGATCACGACGATACCGGCAAGGATCATCCCGGTGCCTAAGATTGCGGGCGTATCCAGTTTCTGACCAAACACGACATAGCCAATGGCGGCGATGAGCACGATGCCAAGCCCCGACCAGATGGCATAGACCACACCAACGGGCATCACCCGAAGGGCCTGGGCCAGAAAGTAAAAGCTGATGCCATAAGCGATCACGACAATCACCGACGGCCAGAGCCGGGTGAATTGCTGACTGGCCTGAAGCGCGGTGGTGCCGGCGGTTTCGGCCAGAATGGCCAGGGCGAGGATCAGGTAAATCTTGGGGATCATGGTCGCGACCTTTCATCGGGGGCGTGTTCAGCCCTAGCCAATTTTGCGCCCCGGCGCAATTTGGCAAACGCCTAGGCGTGGGTCAGGGGGATTTCAGTGCTGTGCTTGATCTCTTCCATCACAAAACTAGCCGACACATCGCCCATCGGCACCCGCGCGATCAGCGTCCGGTAGAGGCGGTCATAATCGGCCATATCGGCCACTTGCGCGCGGATCAGATAATCAAGATCGCCCGACATGCGGTACACGCCCTGCACCTCTGGCAGGGCGCGGGTGGCGCGGGCGAA
>CBDTZA010000203.1:0-4596 GCA_965364785.1 uncultured Roseovarius sp.
TTGGCGGCGGAGTGCAGGTAATGCTCTTCGCCCGCCTGACAGGCCACTTCAAATGTGCGGCCTCCGATTTCGATCTGCACTTCGGGCATCAGGCCTCCTCCGTCTTGCTGTTCTGGGTCACGGGCTCTGCTGCGCCGGCAATCACGGTCCCAAGCTCTGCGAGCACCGCTTCGACCTCGTCGCGATCCGCCGCGCGGGTGGCGCGCAGGCCTTCAAGCTCGGCCAGCATCGACTTGTTGATCAGATGCGGCTCGGCCACGCCGGCCTGATTGGCCTCGCGCAGCGCCTGATTGTTATCGCGCAGTTGCTGGTTGGCCTTGCGCAACGATTGCAGATCGCTGTCGAGCTTGCGCATCGCCTGCGCCTGCTCTGTGCGGCCCTCTTGGGTTGCGGCCTCAGCCGCCGTCAGTTTGTCGCGCAGCGTCTTGACCCGCTCTTCAAGCTGGGCATTGGCCAGCTTTTCTTCCTCAAGCTGTTGCTTGAGGGCCGCAGAATCGTCGCCTGCGCCTTCTGAACTGTTCTTTTCGCGGGCCTCCAGGCCCTGCGCTATGCGGTCCAGGGCTGCGGTGATCCGCGCCTCCAGCTCGTTTATCTGGCTCATCGCCTCATTCCTTCACTTGTCTTTGCCCATATCCTTGCCCGTGCCCCTATCGAATCGCACATCGGGCGGGTTTTGTGCAAGTCTAGCGAACCGCAGGACAAAATGCGCCCCCTTTACCGCCAATCACCGGCAATCACCGGGCATTCCGTGGGGCGATGCTTGATCTTTGGGGCCGGGCTGTTATGCAACCAACATCTGTTGCCACTTCAAAGGATGTCATCCCGTGGATATCGCCACCCTGCGCTCTGCCAATCCCGACCACTGGAAAAAAGCCACCGCCATTCGCGCCCTGACGCTGGATGCCGTGGCCGCCGCCAATTCCGGCCATTCCGGCATGCCCATGGGCATGGCCGATGTGGCGACGGTGCTTTATGAAAAGCACCTGAAATTTGATGCCGCCAATCCCGATTGGCCCGATCGCGACCGCTTTATCCTGTCTGCCGGGCATGGCTCGATGTTGCTCTATTCGCTGCTGCATCTGACCGGCTACGCGGACATGACCCTTGAGCAGGTGAAGAACTTTCGCCAATGGGGCGCCATTACTGCGGGTCATCCCGAATATGGCCACGCACCCGGCATCGAGACCACCACCGGCCCGCTGGGTCAGGGGATTGCGAACTCTGTCGGCTTTGCCATGGCCGAGGAAATGCTGCGCGCGCGCTTTGGTCGCAAGCTTGTGGATCACTATACTTATGTGATCGCCGGTGACGGATGTCTGATGGAAGGCATCAGCCATGAGGCCATCAGCCTTGCCGGGCGCCACGCGCTTGGCCGTCTGATCGTGCTTTGGGACAATAACAACATCACCATCGACGGCCCGGTTGATCTGTCTGACCGCACCGATCAGGTGAAACGCTTCCGCGCCAGCGGCTGGCAGGTGCTTGAAATCGACGGTCATGATCCGGCGGCGATTGATGCGGCCCTCACCGAGGCCAAAAAGAGCAAACGCCCGACCATGATTGCCTGCAAGACCCATATCGCGCTTGGTCACGCGGCACAGGATACCTCAAAAGGCCATGGCGCGCTGACCAACCACGAACAGCTTGTGGCGGCAAAAGAGGCCTATGGCTGGCCCTATGGCCCGTTCGAGGTGCCCAGCGATGTAAAATCGGCATGGGAAGCGATTGGCAAGCGCGGCGCGTCCGAACAGGCCGCATGGGCCGCGCGCCTCACAGAATTGTCGACCCCGCGCCAAGACGAATTTGCCCGCATCTTCAACCGCGATGTGCCCGCCAAGCTTTCGGCGCGGATCAAGGCGCTCAAGAAGCAGATCAGCGAAGAAGGCCCGAAAGTGGCCACGCGCCAATCCTCCGAGATGGTGCTTGAGGTGGTCAATCCGATCATGCAGGAAACCGTTGGCGGCTCGGCGGATCTGTCGGGATCAAACAACACCCGCTCGGGCGACATGACGGTGTTTGACGTGGACAATCGCAAGGGGCGCTATGTCCATTGGGGCATCCGCGAGCATGGCATGGCGGCGGCGATGAACGGCATGGTCCTGCATGGCGGCATTCGCCCTTATGGCGGCACCTTCATGTGCTTTACCGATTACGCCCGCCCGGCAATGCGCCTTGCCGCGCTGATGAAAATCCCGACGGTTTTTGTCATGACCCATGACAGCATCGGCCTTGGCGAAGATGGCCCCACCCACCAGCCGGTCGAACATCTGGCAATCAGCCGCGCCACGCCCAACACCTGGGTGTTCCGCCCCTGTGACACGGTTGAAACCGCCGAGGCCTGGGAACTTGCGCTGACCTCGAAAGAGACGCCCTCGGTGCTGTCGCTGACCCGTCAGGGCCTGCCAACGCTGCGGCGCGAGCACAAGACCAAGAACATGACCGCGCAGGGCGCCTACGTTCTGGCCGATGCGATCGGCAAGCGCGAGGCGATCCTGATGGCAACCGGTTCCGAGGTGGAAATTGCCATGGCGGCCCGCGATCTCCTTCAGACCGACGGGATTGGCACGCGGGTTGTGTCGATGCCCTGCTGGGAGCTGTTCGAGGACCAGGACGAGGCCTATCGCAAGCGCGTTCTGCCTGGCGGCCCGGTGCGGGTCGCTGTCGAGGCGGCCATTCGCTTTGGCTGGGATCGCTGGCTTTATGGCGAGCGTGGCCGTCGCGAAAAGGGCGGCTTTATCGGCATGCATGATTTCGGGGCTTCCGCCCCGGCCCCGACGCTCTACAAAGAATTCGGCATCACCGCCGAAGCCGTGGCCGCAAAGGTCAAATCACTGCTCTGAGCGATTGGCAGATTTAGCAATTGAAGCCCCCGGATGCATCTGTATTCGGGGGCATTTTCGTGCCGGCGGAAGCTATGTAAGCGCCCGGCGAACCTGAGCCGCCGCTGTGAAACAGGGGTAAAGGACGCTGATGTTGGCTTAAATTACGTTCTCAAGGGCAGTGATAATGTCATCAAAAAGACTCATGCTTTACTCGGCCTTTGTTTGATGTGCACCTCGAAAGCCGTCCCTACCAGTACAGTCGAAAATTGGCTTCCTCGCCTCTTGGCTGTATGGAACGAGATGGTGATCACCGACACAAGCGAACTTGATTGCATGATCGTGGTGGCGATGGCCCCGAACCCAAAGATGAGCAGCCCGAGAATGGTCGGCAAAGGCAGTTTTCTCATCATCGCTCAAACACCCCTTTGCCAGCGATCATAAGAGCATGACAGCGCGCCTTTGACCTTGAAGGGGATCAAACGCCTAGGTGAAGGATGAGGACAGAGAATCTCTTTGGTGACTGCAGGTTTTGACCGCCAGTCGAACGCACGCTCTTGCAGCGCAGTTAGCGCAATCATCGCGCCACAGCTTGGTTTCACGGTAACGGTTACCGCTAACATCCTGAATTTCAAATGAAATCTTCCTTTTCGACCTTTCCGCGCCGTGCCCGTGGGTCTATATCGCCCCCAACCTTATCCATAGGAGTCAGCCATGACCGTCACCGTAGGCATCAACGGCTTTGGCCGTATTGGCCGCGCCACCCTCGCCCATATTTCCGAGAGCCTGCGCGACGATATCAAGGTCGTAAAGGTCAACGCCACTGGCCCGCTTGAGACCGCAGCCCACCTGATGCGGTACGACTCGGTGCATGGTCGCTTTGGCCATCCGATCACCATCGACGGCACCACCATGGATCTGGGCCGTGGCCCGATTCAGATGTTCTCGACCTATGACATGGACGAACTGGACTGGGACGGTATTGATGTGGTGCTGGAATGCACGGGAAATTTCAACGACGGTCTCAAGGCCAACAAGCATCTTGCGCGTGGCGCGGGCAAGGTCTTGCTCTCGGCACCTGGGAAAAACGTTGACCGAACAGTGGTTTACGGCGTGAACCACAGCCAGCTTCAGGCCTCTGAGCGGATGATCTCGAACGGGTCGTGCACCACCAACTGTCTGGCGCCGCTGGCCAAGGTGCTGAACGATGCAATCGGCATCGAGAGCGGCATCATGACCACGATTCACGCCTATACCGGCGATCAGCCAACGCTTGATCGGCGCCACGCGGACCTTTACCGCGCCCGCGCTGCGGCGATGTCGATGATTCCCACATCGACCGGCGCCGCCAAGGCCCTGGGTGAGGTTCTGCCGGAACTGGCGGGCAAGCTTGATGGCTCGGCGATCCGGGTGCCGACGCCGAATGTGTCGGCTGTGGATCTCACCTTTGTGGCCAAGCGCGACGTCACGGTGGCCGATGTCAACGCTGTCGCGGCCGAGGCCGCCGCCGGGGCGATGAAGGGCGTTCTGGGGTACGACCCCGAACAAAAGGTCAGCATTGATTTCAACCATACCGAAGAAAGCTCGATCTTCGCGCCCGATCAAACCAGGGTCATCGGCAACCGTCTGGTGCGGGTTCTGGCCTGGTATGACAACGAATGGGGCTTTTCGTGCCGCATGGCGGATGTTGCGGTGGCAATGGGCCGTTTGCGATAAATCGCCGACAACCTTTGATTGCATTCAAAAACCCGGTGCCATGAGCGGCATCGGGGTTTTT
>CBDTZA010000204.1:0-4585 GCA_965364785.1 uncultured Roseovarius sp.
GGTGATAAACACCGTCTTGCCCGCGCGCGCCAGACCCGTAACCCCAAGGCGCAGCACCGGCTCGAACAGGGCGCCCGACAACCGGTCGCCCAAACCCTCGACCCCGCGCGTCAGCCCCTCTGCCAGCTGTGAAATCACCAAACACCTGCCCCTTTGCACCCGTTTGCCACAAGATAGCCGCACCGATCCCCACATGCTAGGGGGGCAAGAGGTCGGTTTTCCCCGTAAAACGCTGCGTCGAGGGCGGAGCAAGAAAGATTGAGTATTTAGGGAACGATGAAAGCCGATGCCGGTGATAGCCAAAGCGATTTTTCCACGCTATACGGGCGGAAATTTTAGGAGCCCCGAAATGGCCGAGACCGAGCAGCCGCAACTCTATCTGATCACCCCGCCCGAGTTTGAGCTTAGCCGCTTTCCCGAGACGCTGGCGCGGGTTCTGGATTCGCAAGAGGTGGCCTGCGTGCGCCTTGCACTGGCCAGCCGCGACGAAGACCGCATTGCGCGCGCCGCTGATGCGTGCCGCGAGGTGACCCATGCGCGCGATATCGCGCTGGTGATCGACACGCATGTACTGATGGTGGAACGGCTTGGCCTTGACGGGGTTCACCTGCTTGACGGCGCGCGCACGGTACGGTTTGCGCGCAAGGAACTGGGCGAAGACGCGATCATCGGAAGTTTTTGCGGCACCTCGCGCCATGACGGGATAAGTGCCGGCGAAGCAGGTGCCGATTACATCAGTTTCGGCCCTGTCGGGGCCTCGGCGCTTGGCGATGGCAGCCAGGTCGATGAAGAGCTTTTTGACTGGTGGTCGAAAATGATCGAATTGCCGGTTGTGGCCGAAGGCACGCTTGACGCCGTCCTTGTGGCGCAGCTTGCCCCGATGACCGATTTTTTCGCCTTCGGAGAAGAAATCTGGCAGCAGGATGATCCGGTTGCGGCGCTTGACCGCCTCGTCGCCGCTATGGGCTAAGTTACCTGCCTTGCCGACCCTTTGGCATGGCAGAGCGCACCACCTTTTCGACATGGGTCGCCAATGCCTTTCTGTTCTCAAATTCATCAACCTTTACAGATGGGTGATAGACGACCCTCACGTGACCTTGGTGTTTTTGCGCCAACATCCGCAGCGCATGCGCGCCAAAGGTCATGTCGCCCCACCAGCCATAAAACCGGGGGTCCTGATCTGGCGGGGCGTGATAGATCACCGTGACGGGCTGAACGTAGATTTCATGGCGTATATTTTCACTGAAGAGCGCCTGAAAAAGCGTTGATTTAAATAATAAAACACGCATTCCATCGGTCGAGCTCCCTTCGGGGAAGAACAACAGCTTATGCCCCGCCAAAAGTCGGCCCTCAAAAACCTCGGTCTGCGCGCGCGCCTGTTTCGGATCGCGGTTAATGAACACCGTGCCGGTGATCCGCGCCAAAAGCCCGATCCCCGGCCAGTTCGCCACCTCGGACTTGGAGACAAAATACACTCGCTTGCGGGCATTAAGGGCGAAAATATCCAGCCATGAGGCATGGTTAGCAACCACAGCCCCGGCATGTGGCATTGGCGTGCCCTGAACCTCGTGGCGCATACCAAGCACGATAAAGGCCATCCGGCAAACCCATTGCGTGATATAGGGCGTCCATGGGCGGTGCAACTTGTAAAGCGGGTGTTCCACCAGCCGGATCACGGCGCTCAGAGCCACCCCGACCATTAGAATGACCACCAGCACCGCACCGCGCAGAGCGGCCCGCGCTATCCCCACCGGGCCAAGGGCGCCCTTTGCCGGTGGCTTGGGCGAATTCCAGGTGAAACTCACGCTGTAAGCCCTTTTAGAAAAATGGATTTCTTTCGATCACTCAGGCGTTCTGTGTCCATGATCAGGCAAACATCAGTGGTGTTGAATTGGTGATCAATATAGGCGCCCTCACCGACATGCCCGCCCATCCTGAGATAGG
This sequence comes from uncultured Roseovarius sp., assembly GCA_965364785.1. Classification (GTDB taxonomy): domain Bacteria; phylum Pseudomonadota; class Alphaproteobacteria; order Rhodobacterales; family Rhodobacteraceae; genus Roseovarius. Next base: position 1,945 of record CBDTZA010000204.1, read on the forward strand.
CCTTGATCAGGGCGGGCACCTCTAGCATCGCTGCGCGCCGGTCCAAGGCGTCGGCGGGGATCAGGTTCATGCTCTGAAAATGCTCGGTGCGCGCGCGCACCCGAAGCTTGGGCGGGGCAAGATAGCGGTGATGCAAGAGCGCCAGGGATTGCGCCAATCGGCTTGGGTCCGTGCCATGAAAGCTTGCGACGCCAAACAGAATTTCTATCTTATTATCAATTATATACGAGGCCAAGCTATGCCAAAGATGATACATGCCCGGCCCGCCGCGATAGGGCTTGGCAAGACAGGATCGCCCCAATTCCATCAGCCGCCGCCCGCTCGCGCGCAGGATAGAGAGATCATATTCGTCCTCTGAATAATACTGCCCGGCACGCCGGGCCTGATCAGCGCGCAACAACCGGTACACCCCGACAACGGCACCCTCTTTTGCGTCATCCAGCAAGAGAAGGTGGTCGAAATAGGCATCCAGCCGATCAATCTCGAGGCGCGCGTCATGATCGACCAAAGGGCCTGTTGCGCCAAGCTCCTCGACAAACACCTCATAGCGCAGGCGTTGCGCGGCCTGCAGCTCTTCCGGGGTCGAGGCGAGTTTGACGCGGAAGATGGGAACATTGCGGGGCATTTCGGTCTCGGATTATTGGCCTTTGGCGGGTTTTAGGGAAGGCAAAGCCCAATGACAACGATTGTCAAAGGCATATCTGGCCCAAAAGACTCGGCGGTGTTAACCTTTTCCTAACCATGTTCAGGGATCAAAGACGGGAACAAGTTCCACCCGCGCGCCGTCAATCACTACCTTGCCCACCTCTCGAAAGTTAACGGTGATGCGGCCCGCGATATTTGATTGCACCTGGCCCGTGCCCCAATCCGGCTGCTGGGGGTGGCGGACAAGCATCCCCGGTTCCAGTATCGAGTTCATATCGCTCATGTCGTGCCTCGCTTCGGAGAATACCTGTGACCAACCATAACCAGACCCTCGCCGCATTGATAGGCTCTCGTATCTGTCACGATCTGATAAGCCCGATGGGAGCGGTCACCAACGGATTGGAATTGCTGGAACTTTCCGGCATGGGCAACTCGCCCGAGATGGCGCTTATCTCCGACAGTGCAGCCGACGCCAATGCGCGCATCCGACTGTTCCGGCTGGCCTTTGGGGCCGCGTACGAGGGCCAGAGCGTGCGGTGCGAGGACCTGCAGGAGATTCTCACCACGATCTATCGCACCGGCCGGATCGCGCTTGACTGGAGCCTCTCCGGGACATTGCCACAACCCGTCGCACAGGCGGTGGTGTTAAGCCTTTTATGCGCAGAACAGACTATTCCTTTTGGCGGCACACTCAAGATCATCCAACAAGAAGACCGCCTTGAGGTAAGCGCCACGGGCGGGCGGCTTCAGGTGAATGACGCGCTGTGGAACAGCCTTGGGGCGATGGCACCCGCGCCCGAGGTGACCCCGGCGCAGGTGCAGTTTTTGCTTTTGCCAGAGCGGCTTGCCGCGCTTGGGCGCTCCGCGCAGGTGGACCACGGCGAGACCGAGCTACGGCTTCTCTTTTAAGCGCGCGTCGTTCCATCGCCGTCGACCAGATACTTGAAACTGGTCAACTGCGCCGCGCCGACGGGGCCGCGTGCATGCATCTTGCCGGTTGCAATGCCGATTTCCGCCCCCATCCCGAATTCACCACCATCAGCGAACTGGGTCGAGGCATTGCGCATCAGGATCGCGCTGTCGAGACGAGCAAAGAACTGGTTCGCCGCTGCGTCATCTTCGGTGATGATGCAATCGGTGTGGTTCGAGCCATAGCGCCGGATATGGGCGATCGCGGCGTCAAGATCATCCACCACCTTGGCGGCGATGATGCTGTCAAGGTATTCGCGGCCCCAGTCGTCGTCAGTGGCGGCAGTGGTGCCCTCAACGGCGCACAGGGTCGCGTCGGCGCGCACCTCGACCCCGGCATCCAAGAGGGCGCGCACCACGCCCTGCCCGATAGTGCCCAGAATATCGCGGTGGATCAAAAGACATTCCGCCGCGCCACAGATGCCCGTGCGCCGCGTCTTGGCATTCACCACCACGCGCAGGGCCTTTTCGGGGTCGGCGTCTTTGTCGATATAGATGTGAACGATGCCCTCGAGATGGGCGAAAACCGGCACCCGCGCCTCGCGTTGCACCAGCCCCACAAGGCCCTTGCCACCACGCGGCACGATCACATCCACCGTATCGGTCATGCTCAACAGCGCCTGCACCGCCGCCCGGTCACGGGTCGGCACAAGCTGAATCGCATCCTCGGGCAGTCCCGCCGCGCGCAAGCCCGCCACAAGGCAGGCATGTATCGCGCCTGACGAGTGAAAGCTTTCAGAGCCGCCGCGCAGGATTACCGCATTGCCGGATTTAAGGCAGAGCGCCCCGGCATCCGCCGTCACATTGGGGCGGCTTTCATAGATCACGCCGATCACCCCCAAGGGCGTGCGCACGCGCCGGATATGAATGCCCGAGGGCTGATCCCATTCGGCCAGAACCTCGCCCACCGGATCATCCTGCGCAGCAACGGCGCGCAGGCCCTCGACGATGCCCTTGATGCGGACCTCGTCCAGCGCAAGGCGATCCATCATCGCCTCGCTCAGACCCTTGTCACGGCCATAGGCCA
>CBDTZA010000205.1:0-4578 GCA_965364785.1 uncultured Roseovarius sp.
GTTCTCGCGCACCGAAGAGGGTAAGATCTATCAGCGCCCGTTTGGCGGCCACACCACCGAATTCGGCGAAGGCCCCCCGGTGCAACGCACCTGCGCCGCCGCTGACCGCACCGGCCACGCGATTTTGCACACGCTTTATGGCCAGAGCCTCAAGAACAACGCGGAATTCTATATCGAGTATTTCGCGATTGATCTGGTGATGTCCGAGGATGGCGCCTGTACCGGTGTTGTCTGCTGGAAGCTGGACGATGGCACGATGCATGTGTTCAACGCCAAGACGGTTGTTCTTGCGACTGGCGGCTATGGCCGCGCCTATTTCAGCGCGACAAGCGCGCATACCTGCACTGGCGACGGTGGTGGTATGGTGGCGCGGGCGGGCTTGCCGCTTCAGGATATGGAATTCGTGCAATTCCACCCGACCGGCATTTTCGGTGCGGGCTGCCTTATTACCGAAGGCGCGCGCGGCGAGGGCGGATATCTCACCAACTCTGAGGGCGAGCGCTTTATGGAGCGTTATGCGCCCAACTATAAAGACCTCGCGCCGCGCGATTATGTCAGCCGCTGCATGACCATGGAAATCCGCGAAGGCCGGGGTGTGGGCGCCGATGGCGACCATATCCACCTCAACCTAAGCCACCTGCCGCCCGAGGCGCTTAAACTGCGTCTGCCGGGGATTTCGGAAAGCGCGCGCATCTTTGCCGGTGTGGATGTCAACAAAGAACCGATTCCGGTTCTGCCGACTGTGCATTACAACATGGGCGGCATTCCGACCAACTATTGGGGTGAGGTTCTTAACCCGACCAAGGCCGATCCGACCGCCATTGTGCCCGGCCTGATGGCCGTGGGCGAAGCGGGCTGTGCCAGTGTTCACGGCGCGAACCGCCTTGGCTCGAACAGCCTCATTGACCTTGTGGTCTTTGGCCGCGCCGCCGCCATTCGTGCGGGCAAGGTTGTTGACCGCGATGCGACCGTACCGGCGACCAATACCGCGCAGGTCGACAAGGCGCTTGATCGCTTTGATACCCTGCGCCATGCCAAAGGCAAGGTGCCCACCGCCGACCTGCGCCTTGAGATGCAGAAAACCATGCAGGCCGATGCCGCCGTGTTCCGGACCTCGAAAACCCTCGCCGAAGGCGTCGACAAGATGCAGGCCGTGGCCGCCAAGATGCATGACATCAAGGTCACCGACCGCAGCCTTGTGTGGAACAGCGACCTGATGGAAACGCTTGAGCTGACCAACCTGATGCCCAATGCGCTTGCCACGATCACCGGCGCCGAGGCGCGCCAGGAAAGCCGTGGCGCCCATGCGCATGAGGATTTCAGCACGCGCGACGACAAGAAATGGCGGGTTCACACCATCGCGCATGTTGATGGGGCCAAGGTTGACCTGACCTATCGCCCGATTGTCACCAAGCCACTCACCACCGAGGCCGAGGGCGGCATCAGCCTTAAGAAGATCGCGCCGAAAGAACGGACATTCTGATGGCGCAACCGCATCAGGACCGGGGTCCGGCCAAGCCGGGCACCCAAGGTTGGCTTCGCGCAAGCGGGCCACACTATCTTGATGTGATTGAACGTCTGCAACGCTTGCTTGACCCGGACTGGTATCTTGAGATCGGCACCGGGCGGGGCAATTCCCTGGCGCGGGGAACGGGCAAAGCGATTGCCGTCGATCCCGACTTTCGCGTCAAACAGGATGTCATGTCGCAGCGGCCCGAGTTGCATTTTTACCGCCAGACCAGCGATGATTTTTTCGCTGGCGGCGCGGCAAAGTCACTGACCGACAGCATTGATCTGGCCTTTATCGACGGGATGCACCTGTTTGAGAATGTCCTGCGCGATTTCATCAACACGGAAAAGTTCTGTCACAGTGAAAGCGTTGTCCTGCTGCATGATCTGGTGCCATTCTCGGCCCCCGCCGCCGAGCGCGAGTGGGACCCGGAGGTGACCAAAGGCTGGTCCGGTGATGTCTGGAAAATGATCCCGATCCTGCGGGACTACCGGCCTGATCTGGATTTTACCGTGTTGGACCCCCGCCCGAGCGGCTTGGGCATGATTTCGGGGCTGGACCCTGAAAACCGCGTCCTTGAAGCGGCCTTTGACGATATCGTTGCGGCCTATCTTAACGTCACGATCAAAGACTATGGCGTGGCAGAGTTTAGCGAGATTGCGAAGATGACCTCGGTGATGGATGTGCTTGTTGGGGATGTGATTGGTGAGGGTGTAAAGGTATGAAGGGGGCTCGTTTAGCTCTGATTGCGGCAATCGCTCTGACGGGCTGTACCGCCGCCAATGGCGCCGCCGATACATTGGCGCGTGACCGGGCCAAGGGCGTCGTCAACGGCGTTGTCACCAACAAGTTTCCGGGCGTGAATGCCGCGCCGGCGACAGATTGCATCATCGACGCGGCCTCGGCCGGGGAAATTATTCAGATCGCCGGGGCAAGCGTGACCGGCGTGACCCAATCCACGGTGGAACAGGTGGTCGAGATCGCCAGCCGTCCCGATGCCGTGCAATGTATTGCCCAAAACAGCCTGACCCTGTTGGGCGGCTGAGAAGGAGTAGACGAGATGGTTCAATTCAGACTTCCTAAAAACTCGCGCATGGTGACGGGCAAGACCTGGCCCAAGCCCGAGGGTGCCACAAATCTGCGCAAGTTCCAGGTTTACCGCTGGACGCCCGATGACGGCAAAAACCCCAGCGTCGACACCTATTTCGTCGATATGGATACCTGCGGGCCGATGGTTCTTGACGCGCTGATCAAGATCAAGAACGAGATCGACCCGACGCTGACCTTCCGCCGGTCCTGCCGCGAAGGCATCTGCGGGTCCTGCGCGATGAATATCGACGGCATCAACACGCTGGCCTGTATCTACGGCATGGATGAGATCAAGGGCGATGTGAAAATCTATCCGCTGCCGCATATGCCGGTGGTGCGCGACCTGATCCCCGATCTGACGCATTTTTATGCCCAGCACGCGTCGATCATGCCCTGGCTTGAGACCAAGACCAACCGTCCCGCGAAAGAGTGGAAACAGTCGATCGATGACCGCGAAAAGCTTGACGGGCTTTATGAATGCGTGATGTGCGCGTGCTGTTCGACATCCTGCCCCAGCTATTGGTGGAATGGTGATAAATACCTTGGGCCCGCCGCGTTGTTGCACGCCTATCGCTGGATCATCGACAGCCGCGATGAGGCCACAGGAGAGCGTTTGGACGAGCTTGAGGATCCCTTCAAACTCTATCGCTGTCACACGATCATGAACTGCACCAAGACCTGTCCCAAGGGCCTGAACCCGGCCAAGGCGATCTCTGAGATCAAAAAGATGATGGTCGAACGCACAGTGTAAATAGCGCGTCATGATCCGCTATTGAAGGGCCTCGGAGGACATCCCGAGGCCTTTTGCGTTGCGCGAGGTGCATAGCGAGGGTGCAAGGTTGACTGTTTAATGCTGCGTTGCGGCATAGTAGGTCAAAGATTCAAGGAAAATGGAGAAAACACCATGGCCATCCGAGCAGAAAACACCGACCAAGTGATTGCGAAACCGGCCGAAGCCCTGCCCTATTGGGTGGCGGCCTATTTCACCCCCTCTGCGCCCGCCAACCGGGTCGAGCCGCCGCATCAAAGCGCGCTGGACCAGATGTACGCCTATTACGAGGCCTAGGCCCCGTCACGCAAATGTGCCCCCCTGCCCGATGCGGTGGGGGGTTTTCTTTTGCCTTCTGCTGCGGGATGGTCCGGGGCAAATAAGGAGAGAGATCATGCCGCTGTTCCCAAGCCTGCCCGACCCCGCCCATTTGGCCGACCTTTACACGCTTTTCCCCGAGAATGTGCGCCCGCTGATGGAGTATTCCGATGGTCTGCTGCGGGGGGACGGAGACCTTAGCGTGGGCGAGCGGGAATTGATCGCCACCTATGTGTCGGCGCTCAATGCCTGTACCTTTTGCGCAGGCGCGCACAGGGCGTATGCCGAGGTGTTCGGCATTGCGCCGACGCTGATTGATGCGCTGATCGAGGATCTGGCACATGCACCCGTGGATGAGAAGTTGCGCCCGCTTCTGGCCTATGTTGCCAAGCTGAACACATTACCAAGCAAGCTGGTCGAGCGGGACGCGCAGGCGGTCTATGAGGCTGGCTGGAACGAGGCGGCGCTTTATGAGGCGGTGCAGGTCTGTGCCCTGTTCAACATGATGAACCGGATCATCGAGGGGACGGGGATCAATTTCGACTATGCCACCGCTCCGGAGGGGCATCATGCCCGTGGCACCCGCCCCGAAGATCAGACCCAGACCTATGGCAAGTTCGCCGAGATGATCGAGGCGGCGGCAAAGGAGCGATAGGCGATGATTGTCGTTGTCGGTCTGATCATTGCCTTTGGTCTGGTGCTGATCCTGTCGAACCGCCGCACGCGGGCCTGCCGCTGGCGGGCCGACCGGCGTCAGGATCGCGGGGGCGAGTCGTGTTTCAACTGTATGACCTGCGGCGCGCAGGTCTTTACATCGACCGGAAAACCGCCTTTGGATTGCGTGGCCAACACGCCAAAATCCTGAAAGGCCCAAGATGACCCAACCCGCCGA
>CBDTZA010000206.1:0-4517 GCA_965364785.1 uncultured Roseovarius sp.
ATCGGCCGAGGTGCTGATCAAGGCGCTTCCGGGCGTCAATGTGATTGAACCGCAGGTGATGGAGCCGATCACGGTCTGACTTTTGGTCAATCGGGGCCTGGGGGCGCTGCCCCCGCCCAAGAAAATTCGGTGAATTTTCCTGGGCCCCCCGGAGTATTTTTGGAACAGTGAAAGCGATCAGGTGTTGCGACGGCGGCGCTGTGGTTTGGGGCGCGCGGGTCTGGCAGGCTTGTCGGGTTTTTCGGGCTCAGGTTCTTGCGGCATGCCAAGCTGATCGCGCATCACGCGCGGGCGGATTTCTTCGACATCGCCGGATTTGAGTTGGCCCAGCTGAAACGGCCCATAAGACACACGGATCAGCCGGTTCACCGAGAGGCCCACCGCCTCCATCGCGCGGCGGATTTCGCGGTTCTTGCCTTCGCGGATCGACACGGTGATCCAGGCATTGGCCCCCTGCTGACGATCCAGTGTGACCATCATCCCCTGAAACCGTTCGCCATCGACCGTAAGTCCCTTGCGCAGCGGGTCAAACGTGGCATCGGTCGGGCGGCCATTGACGCGCACGCGGTAACGGCGCAGCCAGCCCGTCGAGGGCAGTTCAAGCTTGCGTTTGAGCATGCCGTCATTGGTCAGCAAAAGCAGCCCCTCGGAGTTCAGATCGAGCCTGCCAACACTCATCACCCGTGGCAGATCTTCGGGCAGATCGTCATAGATGGTGGCCCGCCCCTGTTCGTCGCGGTTGGTGGTCACAAGCCCTGTCGGCTTGTGATAAAGCCACAGCCGCGCCGGTTCGGGCGCATCAAGTGCGCGGCCATCCACCACCACCTTGTCGGCGGGTGTCACGTTTAGCGCGGCACGGGTGATCTTGACGCCATTGACGGTCACGCGGCCGGCCTCGATCAGGCGCTCGGCCTCACGGCGGCTGGCGATGCCTGCGCGCGCGATGACCTTGGCGATCCGGTCGCCTTCTGGGGGGTTGGTGCTCATGTGCCCTCGCTTAGCCTATTCGCGGGGCTTGCGAAAGTGGCGATGGCGAGGCAAAGACGCCGCATGACGTTCAAAAGCCATATGATGACGGCGCTGGAAGAGGCGCGCGCCGCCGCCTTGCGCGGCGAGGTGCCGGTGGGCGCCGTTGTGGTTGATCCCAAGGGTCAGGTTGTGGCGCGCGCCGGGAACCGCACGCGGGAACTGAACGATCCGACCGCGCATGCCGAAATTCTGGCGCTCAGGGCTGCTTGCGCCGCGCGTGGCAGCGAGCGGTTGCCGGGGCATGATCTTTACGTCACGCTGGAACCTTGCGCGATGTGTGCTGGTGCGGTTTCAAGCGCGCGGATCGCGCGGCTTTATTATGGGGCAGGCGATCCGAAATCCGGCGGCGTGGCGCAGGGCGCGCGGGTTTTCACCCATCCGCAATGCCATCATGTGCCAGAGGTCTATGACGGGATTGCTGCCCTCGAGGCGGAAGAGATGTTGAAAGCGTTCTTTCAGGAGCGACGCGGCCCCGCCACCCCGAACAAGGATCGCTAAAGGATCGTCAGCGCATCCGCCAGAAACGGGTACCGCGCAATGGCCGGGTCAACCACCGCTTGGCGCAGGATCGGTTTCAGGGTCTGCGCCAGGGTTTCGGGCATATCCTGCAAAATCCCCTTGCGGGCGGTCACACTGATGGTGCGCGTGAGCGGCGCCATCGGCAGTTCCAAAACGTCGATCTGATCGGCGAAGCGGCGCGCACGCATCAGGGCCAGCGGGGTCATGATGCTCCAGCCAGTGCCCTGCCCGACCAGCGCCAGAATGGCGTGATAGCTATCAAGCTCAAACCGGTGCGGCAGCGTCAGGTTCTGGCGCGCCAGATGCGACGAGATCAGCCGCCCCATGTAATGACGTTGCGTGTACTGGATCAGCGGCAGGCGCTTGAGCTGTCGCAGCACATCGCCATCCTTATCAATCGTCCCCTTGGGGGCGGCCACGGCAAAGCCTTCGCGCAGGATCGGGTGAACCTCGACCCAATCGGTTTCGGCACCAAATTCGGCGGCGACGATCATATCAAGGGCGCGGGCGTCAAGCTGATCATAGAGGTGATGACTGGCGCCGGTTTCCAGCAGGAACTGACAGCGGGTCAACTCGCCTGCCATATGGGTCAGAAGCTGGGGGGTGACATCGGCCTCGAGGTCTTCGATCATGCCAAGGCGAAAGCGGGTCAGCGTCGAGAGATGCGACATCGCCAGCTCTGCACGCGCCTGTGCGGCCTCGTTCAGGATCGCCTGCGCACGGCGATGCATGATTTCACCCGCAGGTGTCAGGCGAATGGGCCGGGCATTGCGTTGCAGCAATGTGGCCCCGAGCGCGCTTTCCAGATTGGTCAATTGCTGGCTCACGGCCGATGGGCTGGCCCCGAGACGACGCGCCGCGGCGGAAATCGAGCGTTCATCGGCAGCGGCCATGAACACCTCGATCCCCCAAAGGGTTATCCGACCGGGGCTATCAACCATCCGTGGTTATTTACCAAGCTTCGACAGTTTTTCCTGCAATTCGGCCAGCTGTTTCTTGATATCGCCAAGATTGTCATCCTGCGCGTCGGGCTTGTTCCCGGACTGGTCCGGTGTGGCCGCCATACCGGGCAACCTGCCGGTCATCGCCTTCATGAACGCCTCTTGCTGGGCGCGCATGGCCTCCATGCCGGGCATCGCGGCCATCGGATTGGCCTTGGTCATGTTTTCCAAAATCTTGGATTGACCATCGCGCAGCATCTCAAAGCTGGCGGCGAGGAATTCGGGGACCACGCTGGTGGCCTGGGTGGTATAGCTGCGCACCAGATCGTTAAGCACGTTGAGCGGCAGAACGCTTTCACCACGGCTTTCATGCTCGGCGATGATTTGCAAAAGATACTGACGGGTCAGATCATCACCGGATTTCAGGTCGATAATCTGAACTTCGCGGCCATCGCGGATGAATTCCGAGATATCTTCCAGCGTGACGTAATCGGATGTCTCGGTGTTGTACAAACGGCGGCTGGCGTAACGTTTGATCAGCAGCGGTTTTTTGGTGTCGGCCAAGGGGTATCCTCCCGGAAAATGCAGCGCTGCAGCATAGCTTAGACGCATGCGCGGCAAAAAGAAAGAGCGAGCCTTTCGGCTCGCCCTTCGCAGTCCATACCCGTCAGGGAGGGGTCTGGGTATGTACCCTGCTATTACTTGGCCGCTGACGTGGCTTTCTGGGTCGCTGTGGTGACATCTTCAGCTGCTTTTTTGACAGCTTTGGTTGCGTCATCCTGCATGGTTTTTCCGGCCGACATCATCAGCTCAACAGTTTCCATTTGCACTTTTTTCGCGATTTCAGCGAAAGCGGCCATGTTCTCAGAAGCAACTTCAGCATTGGCCGATGCGAAATCGGTGAACGCTTTGGCGTAATCTGCGGGCTCTGCTTTGGCTTTGGTGATGTCGTTCAGCTTGGCCAGAGTTTCTTTGGTCCATTTGCTGGAGATCTCGGCCGATTTCTCGGCAGCCGACAGAGCAACGCCCGAAAGTTTTTCGCTCAGAGCGGCTTGACCTTTAAAGGCATCGTCCATTGCTTTGGTGTCAACGGGGAAGGCGCCCATGATGTCTTTCATTGCGCTGTTGAAGTCTTGAGTCTTAGCCATTTGGTAAGTCCTTTCGGTTGAGCGGCGTTATGTGCCGTGTCTGTATTCTGGAAACAGGTATACATGCTGCACCGCAGCAAATCAAGCATTATTCTGCGGTGCAGCATTCTTTTTCAGCCGGGCGGAAAACCCTTTAAAACCCGTCATTTGCCTTGATACGCACATAGGTTCCGGGGGCCGGCGCCAATGAGGGATGATCCGAATCACCCGGCTGGCGGGCCGGAATCATCTTGCCAGAGCGCTTGCGCAGCCACTCTTCCCAGCTGGGCCACCATGATCCTTCATTGAACTTTGCCCCCTCAAACCAATCATCGGCCGACAGGCTTAGATCGTCATTGGTATAATGGCCGTACTTCTTTTTCGACGGTGGATTGACGATGCCGGCAATATGGCCTGATTCCGAGACGATAAAGGTCCGGTCCTTGGCGCTCGTTTGTTGAAAGCCGCGATAGCAATCCTTCCAAGCCGCGATGTGATCGGTCTGACAGGTGATCGCCATGAGGGGCACTTTCACGTCGCTGATATGCAGGGTCTCACCCAAAATCTCAAAGCCGCCATCAACGAATTCGTTGCGCTGACACAGGCTGCGCAAATACTGGGTGGTCATTTTGCCCGGCAGGTTGGCGCCGTCGCCATTCCAATAAAGCAGATCAAAGGCAGGTGGGGTTTCCCCCATCATATAGCTTTTGACCGCAGGCTGATAAACTAGGTCTTTCGAGCGCAGGAATGACATTGTGCGCGACATGATAAAGGAGCGCAGCAACCCCTGTTGCGTCACTTCCTGTTCGATCCCGTCAATAAAATCGTCCTGCAGGAAGGGGGTAAATTCGCCCTGCTCCGAGAAATCGGTCAGCGCGGTAAAGAAGGTGGCGGATTTGAC
>CBDTZA010000207.1:0-4503 GCA_965364785.1 uncultured Roseovarius sp.
AAAAGACCAAGGCCGACCGGGATGGCCAGATACGGCTTCCACAGCGGCACACTCCAGATGGTGTCGGATTTCCAGCCGCGCGAATAGGCAACATGCCAGAATTCAAATCCGTACCAGAGCATAACGCCGATAATCAGCGCCGACATCGCCAGCGTAATCATTGCCAAAACCCGGCGCGCGCCCATCGGAAGGGCAATCGGAATGAGATCGACATTCACATGGCCGCGCAGGCGCTGCACATAGGGCAGACCCACCAGAGTGGCGGCGATCATCAGGTATATCACGGCTTCGGTCTGCCAGATGGTCGAGCCATTAAGGACAAAGCGGATAAAGATCATCTGACAGGTGATACCCACCGCCAGCGTGATCATGCCCGCCGAGGCCCAGCCTGCGAAGGTTGAAATGGCCGCGACGATTTTCAGAAAGAGGCTGTTGCCGGTGTTTGCCACACCGGAGATGGATTGGCCCGACATCGGCCCTCCTTTCGGGGTAAGTCTTGGGGTGCAGGGCGCCGCGCAGTGGGGCGCCCTGCAATCAGGTCAGATCACTTGACGGCGAGCGCCATGTCCAGAAGCGCCTGCCCATCCGGCAGACCTTCGACAAAGGACTTGTAAGAGGTTTCCTGGGCAATTGCGCGCCAGGCGTTGAAATCCTCTTCGCTCATCTGTGCAATCTCGACGCCTGCGTTCTTGAAGACCTCGACCGAGTTGGCGTCTTCTTTCTTGGCTTCTTCAAGATAGAAGGCTTCAGCCTTTTCGGCACCGGCCAAAAGCGCGGCTTGCTGTGCCTCGGTCAGACCTTCAAAGGTGGATTTGTTCATCAAAAGCGGCTGATACATGAACCACAGGGCAACGTCGCCCGCGGGGGTATAGCACTTGACCTGTTCGTAAATCCGGTAGGACACGAAGGACGAGGACGAGGTGTTGGCCGCATCCAGAACGCCGGTCTGCATGGCGTTATAGATTTCCGAGCTGGCCATCGACGCGATCGAGGCCCCTGCCCCTGCCAGCATCTGCTCGAACGCCTTACCGGCGGCACGTGTTTGCAGGCCCTTGATGTCATCGGGCTTGGTGATGCACTTGTCTTTGCCGGCAAAGCCACCGGCCAGATAGCCATGCACCAGAACCATCACGTCATCCTCGGCCATCTTGGCCTCGAGCGCTTCCATGAAGGGGCTGTTGGACAGGCGTGCAGCGTGATCGTGGTTTTTTACCAGACCCGGCATCAGCGTCAGGTTATAGGCTGGTTGCTGGCCGCCGGCATAGCTGAGCGGCAGAACGGCCATGTCAAGCTGTCCGCGGCTCAAGGGTGTGTATTGCTCGCGCGGTTTGAACAGCGACTTCGAGCCGAAGATCTTGATCTCAAGATCAACATCGGCGGCGGCAACTTCATCGGCCACGATCTGGGCCACTTTGTGGCGCACGTCGCTGTTGGACCATTGATGCGACAGGCGCAGGTCCTTGGCAAAGGCCGCGCTACCAAGCAGCATCATCCCGGCAGTAACGGCTGCCGTGAACATAGATTTTTTCATGTCTTCCTCCCATTTTGTCCGGGCAAGATGGCCCGAACGCATGGAAGGCAGTGTTTTTGGTTTTGAATTCAGAGTCAAGTTTTTTGTATACAAGAATTTCCATCTTGCGCACAAATCAACCGGAGGTTAGGCTTTTGCATGGATCTTCGCCGGGCAGATATAATCGCGGATGCGCTGGAAGAGCTGGTTTTCACCGGCGACTTTCACGATGGTGACCGGCTTGACGAATTGCGTCTGGCCCGACAGTTCGACGTCTCGCGCACCCCAATCCGTGAGGCTTTGCAACGGCTTGTCGCCTCTGGCCTCGCCGAGCAGATCCCGCGCCGTGGCGTCTTTGTCCGCCAGCCGGGCCCGGTCGAATTGATGGAAATGTTCGAAACCATGGCCGAGATCGAGGGCGTCTGCGGACGTCTGGCGGCGATGCGGATATCGGATGCGGCGCTGGATGAGCTCGACAGCGCCAATGCCTCTTGCCGTGTGGCGGTCGAGAATGGCGATGCCGATGGCTATTACCGCGAAAACGAGCGGTTTCATCATGTTATCTATCATCAGGCCGGTAATGGCTTTCTGGAACATGAGGCGCTGCGCCTGCATCGGCGTCTCAAACCGTTTCGCCGTCTGCAATTGCGGCTGCGCGGGCGGATGCCGCAATCCTTGGCCGAGCATAAGGCAATCGTTGAAGCACTTCGCGCCGGCGATTGCGAGCGCGCCGCAGAGGCGCTTCGCGGGCATGTGGCAATTCAGGGCGAAAAGTTTCATCTTTTGATGTCCAGCTTGCGCAGCGCGGCAGAGTAACCACATAACACCCGGTCAGAGAGACGTGCGCCCCGGCAGGCCTTGCACATCGCTGGACAGTCGGCGCGCGCATGGGTAGGACAGCGAAATGGCCAAGGAAAAGGAAAATCCGAACTACAAGGTGATCGCCGAGAACCGGCGGGCAAGGTATGACTATGCCATCGAGGATGACGTTGAATGCGGCATTATTCTTGAAGGGTCCGAGGTCAAATCCCTGCGCCAGAACGGCGGCAATATCGCCGAAAGCTACGCCACGGTTGAAAATGGCGAGCTGTGGTTGGTGAATTCCTACGTCGCGCCCTATGCGCAGGCAAAAACCTTTGGCCACGACGAAAAGCGGCGGCGTAAGCTTTTGGTGTCGCGAAAAGAACTGGCGCGCCTGTGGAACGAGACTCAGCGCAAGGGCATGACCCTTGTGCCACTGGTGATGTATTTCAACCATCGGGGCTTTGTCAAAATGAAGATCGGCATCGCCAAGGGTAAGAAAAACCACGACAAACGCGCCACCGAGGCCAAGCGCGACTGGAGTCGTCAGAAACAGCGGCTGTTGCGCCACGGGGAGTGAACGCCGGTTTTTTCGGGGATCAAAGATCTGCGGTTAGGATTGGCCCGGTTGCGCCTGACGGGTCGGGCGGCGGCGTAAACACCATCACCCGAGGAGAACATAACATGGAACTTTTGATCAGTCTGATTGCCGGCGCGGTTGGCGGAAATGTCGCGGGCGGCGTGATGAAGAACGCAAGCCTTGGGACAATCGGAAATTCGCTTGTCGGGATCGTCGGCGGCGGCCTTGGCGGTCAGATTTTGTCGATGCTTGGCGCGGGTGGTCTTGCCTCGGCGACGGGCGGCGGCGATATCGGCGCCATCATAGGCCAGCTTGCCGCGGGCGGGGCGGGCGGTGGCGCATTGATGATCGTCATTGGCCTGATCAAGAAAATGCTGGTGAAGTAAGCGGCAAATAGGGGCCGGGCCCGTGGTGCCCGGTCTTGCCCTTTTGCCCTCCAGACTGTACTCAAGACAGGTCTTGAACGGGGGGCCACCATGGCACATGACGATCCTAAAACCGTTGTTTCAACCGACTGGCTTGCCAGCCATCTGAAAGACCCGGATTTGCGGGTTCTGGATGGCACGATGTTCATGGCCGCCGAGGGGCGCGATGCGCGGGCGGAATATGACGCCGCACATATCCCCGGCGCGCGCTTTTTCGACATTGATGATATCAGCGACAGCCGCTCGGAATTGCCACATATGGCGCCGCCGGTCGAGAAATTCATGTCCCGTCTGCGCGCCATGGGCGTGGGCGACGGGCATCAGGTGGTGGTCTATGACGCCAAGGGCCTGTTTTCCGCCGCACGGGTGTGGTGGCTGTTCCGCCTCATGGGGCAGGATAACATTGCCGTTCTTGATGGCGGTTTCCCCAAATGGCAGGCCGAGGGCCGCGAGATCGAAGACCTGCCGCCGATGATCCGCGACCGCCACATGACGGTGCGGCGCCAGAACCAGATGGTCAAGGATGTGACGCAGGTCTCGGCGGCCTCCAAGCTTGGCGATTACGAGATTCTCGATGCGCGATCAGCGACCCGTTTTCGCGGTGAGGCGCCCGAGCCGCGTCCGGGGCTGCGCGGTGGGCATATTCCGGGGTCGAAAAACGTGCCCTATACCGATCTGTTGAATGCCGACATGACGATGAAAGACCGCGACGCACAGCGTGCTGTGTTTGCAGCGGCCGGCGTTGATATGGCCAAGCCGGTGATCACCACCTGCGGCACCGGTGTCACGGCCGCAATCATCAGTCTGGCGCTCGAACGAATCGGCAAACTTGACCACGCGCTTTATGACGGATCATGGACGGAATGGGGCGCTTTCCCAACCCTTCCCGTCGCCACAGGAGAGACTTGATGTTCAGCCATTTGAAAGAAAAACCCGCCGACAAGATTCTGGCCCTTGGTCAGGCATTTCGCGATGATCCGCGCGACACCAAGATTGATCTTGGCGTTGGCGTCTACAAGAACGCGCAGGGCAAGACCCCGATCATGCGGGCCGTCAAAGCCGCCGAACAGCGCTGGTGGGGCGAAGAAGAGACCAAGGCCTATACCGGGCTGGCCGGCGATCCGGCGTTCTCGGACGTGATGATACGGCTGGTGCTTGGCGATGCGGTGACCCGTGATCAGGTGGCC
>CBDTZA010000208.1:0-4486 GCA_965364785.1 uncultured Roseovarius sp.
ACCCTGATCCTGAAGTTCCTTCACGGCCGCCACAAGTTGCGGGACCGAGGCCGAAATATTCGGCAGCTTGATCACGTTCGCCTCGGGCGTCTTGACCAGATCGCCAAGCTCGGCAAGGTCGTCTGCAACGCGCTGATCGGCGCTCAGGTTCTCGGGGAAGGTCGACAGGATGCGACCGGCCAGCGAGATGTCCTTGGTGCCGACCGAAATGTCGGCAGCCGCGGCAAACCGCTGGATGATCGGCAAGAGCGAGGCGCTTGCAAGCTCGGGGGCTTCGTCAACCTTGGTGTAAATGATGTCGGGAATAGTTTTGTTGACCATCGGGTTTACCTCTCGATCAGGTTAAGAACTGTGCAGTGTTTCTGGCGCAAAGGTCACGGCAAGAACGCGCGGCACGGAATCGTTTGCTTGGGCGGGTCATAGCGCAAATCTGATCTGCAGGAAAGACGGTATGCGACAGTATACAAAAATAAATTACCTCAAACTGCCTCCACCGCATGGTGTTTAAGCCGGGTCATAAGGACGTAGCCCACAAGCACCGCCGCCAGAACGCCAAAATGCGAGGGCAGGGGGGTGCCCTGAAACAGCTGTCCGATGGGAATGGCGAGGCTGACACTGCCGATGGTGGCCACGGCACCGATCACGCTGGCGGCGGTGCCCGCAATCGCGCCCATCGGGGCCATCGCGAGCGCGTTAAGATTGCCAAGCGTCAGGCCGGCCTGAAAGAAAACACTGGTCTGCCAGATCACGAAAACGGCGAATTGCGCCTGCGGCGGCAGGCCAATCATCCAGAAGGTGATCGCCAGACCCGACAGGATGATCTGCGCGCCAAGGGCAAAACTGATCATCCGCTCCATCCCCAGCCGCATGATCAGGCGCGCATTCAGAAAGCTACCGCTTCCGGCCACAAGCGCCATCACGAAAAACCAGCGCGGAAAGCTGTCGGCGCGATCAAAGGTTATCTCGAACACCGGCTGAACCATGCTGAGCGAGGTGAACAGCGTGGTCAGGCACAGCATCTGAACCAGCGTCGCAAGCCGGGTCACCGGATTGGCCAGCACTTCGCTTATGGCGGCCAGTAACGGCCCCGTGCGAAACGGGCGGCGGCGCTCTGGTGGCAAGGGCTCGGTCAGGCGCAGCGCCATCCAGAGCGTCAGAATGCCGGCAAAAACCACAAAGGCGCCAAACACCCCGCGCCAGCCCGCAAGTGTGATGATGCCGGCCCCAAGCAGTGGTGCCATCGCCGGGGTCATGGCAAAAACCGTCATCACAAAGGACATCAGCCGCGCCATTTCGCGCCCCGAAAACCTGTCACGGATGATCGCAATCGAGACGATGCGAAACGCCGCTGCGCCGAGGCCTTGCAAGACCCGCGCCGCCAAGAGCGTGCTCAGGCTTGGCGCGATCATCCCCAAAAGCGCGCCTGCGACATAGATCACCGCGCCGATCAGAATGATGCGTTTACGGCCAAACGAATCCGACAGCGGCCCGGCAATCAAGGTGCCCACGCCAAGCCCCATCAGAAAGCTGGTGATAATCAGCTGTGCACGGTTGGGCGCGTCGGGCGTCAGGGCCTCGGCGATATGGGGCAGGCCGGGCAGCATGGCGTCGATGGAAAACGCCACCGTCGCCACCATCATCGCCATCATGGCAATAAATTCCGGCCCCTCGACGGGCTTGGTGGCTTGGGTCTGGCCGGGCATGGCGCGTCCTTTTGCGTGTCTTCGGCGATGTTGTTGCCGACGCCGCGTCGGCGGGGTGTTATTGCGGGGGCGTGTCGCGATTGGCCGAGGACGGTTCTTCCTCTTGCTGGCTTGCGCCGCCATGGGGCTTGTGATGGTGCCCCAGCCGCGCAATCAGCCATTCGGTATGCTCTTCGCGCTTTTTCACCGCGAAAACGCCGAATTGCTGAATGATGACGGCGAAAATGCCGAGGCCGATCATGATAAAGACCGTGGTGCCGATCTTGCCCAGGGCTGTGACCGGGACGAAATTGCCATAGCCCACAGTTGACAGGGTCACGACCGTAAAGAAGTAACTGTCAAGCCAGCTCCAGCCCTCGACCGCATGAAAAAACGCCGTTCCACCCGCGATGATCAACGCGAGCATGGCCAGGAGGGTCAGAGCATTGGCGCGGCCCATCTCGGGTTATCCTTCTGCCTCAGCGCCAAGCTCGTCGATCACCTTGACCCAGAGATCGGCGGGCTGACAGCCGGGCACGGCATGTTGGCCGGCCACGATAAAGGTTGGCACGCCACTGATCCCCATCTGGCGGAACTGGGCGTCGCGGGTCTTGATGTCTTCGCGGTCCGAGTCTGATTGCAACAGCCGCAGGACCGTTGCGCCATCCATCGACAGACTGTCGGCAATATCCGCCAGAACCTCGTGATTGCCGATATCGCGACCCTCCTCGAAATAGGCCCGGAAAAGCGCCATCGCCATGTCGTTCTGCACGTCCTCGATGCCCGCCCAATGGATCAGGCGATGCGCGTCAAGCGTGTTCGGCGTGCGCTTGATCCCGGCGAAATCAATCGCAAGGCCGGTCGCCTCGGCGCGCTCCACCACCGGGGCATAGGCGCGGATCGCACCGTCTTTGCCGCCAAATTTATGCTCAAGATAGTCGCGCCGGTCCATGCCTGCGGCGGGCATTTCGGGGTTAAGTTGAAACGGGTGCCACGCGATTTCGAATCCATGATCAGGGCGCTTTGCAAGTGCCTGATCAAGAAGGATTTTCCCGATATAACACCAGGGGCAGATCGGATCGGAAATGATATCAAGCTTGACCATTCATAGCCTCGTAAATGGGCCGCAATGCGCGACGCAGGAGTTTGCCATTGGCCCCGGTAGGCAGGGCCGTCACGTGGAAATAGCCACGCGGGCGTTTATAGGTGGCCAGCTGCGCGGTGGCGAACTGATCCAGTGTTTCGGGCGGCAAGGGTTCGGGACCAGTATAGAAGGCCATGATCAGGCGTGCATCCTGTTTTACCTCGATATCGGTCACGGCGCATTGGGTGATGCCGGGATGGCGGTTCAGCGCCGCCTCGACCTCAAGCGGTGAGACGCGAAAGCCGCCGGCATTCATCATGTCGTCAGCGCGCCCGAGATAGGTGATTTGTCCGCTCTCGTCCATCGCGCCCTGATCACCGGTCAGAAACCAGTCACCGCGGAATTTCTCAGCCGTTGCCTCGGGGGCGTTGAGATAGCCGAGCATCAGGCCGGGATCGTCGCGATGCACCGCAATGGTGCCTTCATCGCCAAGCGGCACCGGGCCATCCGGCCCAAGGATCGCAACATGGCGACCGGTTTGGGGGCGCCCAAGGCTGTTGTCGGTGGCCGGGTGCGCGGGACTGCCCGAGATAAAGGTCGAGCATTCGGACATGCCATAGGCCTCATAAATGGCGGTGCCGGTGGCCTCTGTCCAATGCTCGCGGATCGTATGGGACAGCTTTTCACCCGCCGATAGACCATGGCGCAGATGCGGCAGGTCAAACGTTTGATCGTGCTTTAAGAGTTTGCGGTAAACTCCCGGCGCTGCTGCAAAAATCGTGGCATCGTGATGCGCAAGTAATTGCGGCAATTGCTCGGGCGTGATCTCTGGCGCGGGGATCAGAGCGGTGGCGCCGATGGTCCAGGGATCCATCAACCCGGTGCCAAGCGTATAGGTCCAGTTGAACGCGCCCGCATGGCAAAGGCGATCAGTCACGCGCAGGCCATACCAGCCCTCAAACATCATCTGACGCGCCCAGATTGCGCGATGCGCATGCATCACCGCGCGCGGCACGCCGGATGTGCCAGAGGTGTAGATGATATAGGCCATGCGGTCCGGATCGCCGATGTCATACGCGGCGGCAGGCAGATCGCGCATCGCCTCAAGCGCGGGCTGCTCGATGATCGCAACGTCGGTTTCAGGACAGGCCACACCGCGCGCGCGCAAGATTGCGGCGGGGGTGAGGGTGGTGATCATGCGGGCCACCTCGGGCGCGGTCAGCTGCGCCGAGGTCGGCACCGGCACTATCCCCACGGCAATCGCGCCGAGATAGGCAATCGGAAACTCCACCGTATTATCAAGCCGCATCAGCACCCGGTCACCGGGCCGCAATCCGGCCTTTAACAACCCAGTGCCCGTGCCCAGAATCGCCGATTTGAGGCGCGCGTAGCTCCATAAATCCGCGTCGTGCTGCCCCAGAACCGCCAGCGCGATCTTGTCTGCGCAAGCATCGGCCCGGCCCAGAACATGGGCGGCCAGATTGAACGGGTTGGGGCAGGGGGCGTGGGGGCCCTGATCAAAAAGCGATGTCATACCTTTGGCTTAGGCCGGGGGCGGCTTGGTTGCAAGTGCTCCGGGGCGTGCTTATAGAAAACCATCATGACCGATAAACCCTTGCATTCGCTGATCAGCATCAACCGGGAAGACGGCCAGAGCCCGGTGGCCGAACCGCTGGATCTTGGCGGGGGCGTGCGCGAGTTGCGCAAGGCGCGGGGCTGG
>CBDTZA010000209.1:0-4447 GCA_965364785.1 uncultured Roseovarius sp.
GAAATAGGCCTCGGAGACAAGGGCGGCATCCTGCAAGGCGTTGTACATTTCCAGCGGAAAGACCGAAATCAGGATGCCGCGCGCCACCGCCTCGGCGCCGGCCAGCACGGCAAAACCGCGCACCGAGGGCGCGGGCGCATGGCGGAGCCATTCGGGAATACGGCGTTGATGCATGGCGGGTCTTTCAGGTACTGCTCGCTTCCGCCTTGGCACAAAAAGGCCGGTGTTGATTTGCCCGCACCGACATGCTGTCGCTTTTGGTCTGCCGCGCCACACAAACGTGATACAATATGTCGGATTTTTCGCTCTTGCAGGGGCCTGCGCGGCGGGCCACACCTAAGGGATGTTTATCCCTCGCGCCCATAATCCAGCCCTTGCCGCCCTGTTGACCCTGATCGCAGCGGCGCTTTTGGCGGGGACCACGCTTTTGGCCAAGGCACTTGGCACCGGCACGCTTGGGGCGCCGATGCATGCGCTCCAGATCAGCCAGGGGCGGTTTTTATTCGCACTTCTTGCGATATCCGCCGTGACGGCGGTGAGGCGCCCGCGTTGGACGCGCCCCGATCTTGGCCTGCATGTCAAACGCTCGGTGCTTGGCTGGGGCGGGGTGACCCTTATGTTTGCGGCGGCCGCCTTTATCCCGCTCTCGGATGCCACCGCGATCAGCTTTCTCAACCCGGTGTTTGGCATGATGCTGGCGATTCCGCTTTTGGGTGAGCGGGTTGGCCCGATGCGTTGGGCGGCGGCGGGCATTGGCCTTTTGGGGGCGGCGATCCTGACGCGGCCCGGCAGCGGTGTGATCGAGCCTGGCGTGATGCTTGCACTTGGATCAGCGCTTTGCCTCGGGGCCGAGCTTATCTTTATCAAGCGTCTGTCGGGGCGCGAGGGGCCTTATCAGATTTTGCTGGTCAACAATGCGATCGGGCTTGGGATTGCGACGCTTGCGGTGATCTGGGTCTGGCAGGCGCCGACACCTGCGCAATGGGCGGCGCTTGTGGCGATTGGCGTGCTGATGGCGATGGCGCAGACCTGTTTCGTCAATGCAATCGCGCGCGCCGATGCAAGCTTTGTCGCACCGTTTTTCTATACCGCACTGGTCTTTGCGGGGCTTTATGACGGGCTTACCTTTGGCGTCTGGCCCGATCCGGTGTCGATCACCGGGGCAATGGTGATCCTGTTCGGCGCGGGGCTTTTGGCCTGGCGCGAGGGACGGTTGCGGCGTGTGACGTAACGCGACCTTTGACAAAGCGCGCCCGGCTTTGTTTAAAATCAAACTGGGAAGAGATAGGAGAGCGGGGTATGCCCCTAAGCATTCTGCTACCGATGGTTGTATGTGGCATCATAGGCATTGCCGTGATCCTGCATCTTATGGGGTTGTCGCGCGCGGCGCTTTTGCCTGACAACGACGCAGCCCAAGCGGCATGGCTACGCGAATTTCCCGACCACGTCCCGACCCACGTGATCCTGAGCCGTGACCACCATGCCGCCCTGATCGAAACCGTGACCGGGCGCGGCGTGGTCTGGCCGATGGGGGCCGATACCACCGCGCGATACCTGAGCGGCGCGCGCATCACCCGCACGACCACGGGCCTGCGCATCGACCTGCCTGATTATACCGCGCCGCATATTCGCCTGAGCCTTGACCCGATTGAGGCCGATCAATGGCCAAACCACATGAAGGACACCGCATGAGCGATATGATCACCTTCCCCGATGTCGTGAACTGGGCGGTGCCGTTTTTCATCGCCGCCATTCTGGCAGAGCTGCTCTGGGTCGCGATCAAGGGGCGCGGCGGGCGATACGAGACCCGTGACGCGCTTACCTCGCTTTTGATGGGCGCGGGCAATGTCGCCAGCGGGATCATTCTTGGCTTTGTTGCCTATGGGTTTTTCATGGCCCTCTGGGCGATCACGCCGCTTGATCTTGGCACCTCATTCGCGGTGATTGCCCTGTGTTTTGTGCTTGATGATCTGCGCTATTACTGGGTGCATCGCTTTGGACATCGCATCCGCTGGGTCTGGGCCAGCCATGTGAACCACCACTCCAGCCAGCATTACAATCTGACCACCGCGTTGCGCCAGACATGGACCGGCACCTTTACCTTCGTGATGGTGATGCGCGCGCCGCTTATTCTTTTGGGGTTTCATCCGGGCATGGTGTTGTTCGTGGGTGGGCTGAACCTGATCTATCAGTTCTGGATTCACACCGAGGTGATCGGCAAAATGCCCCGCTGGTTCGAGACGGTGATGAACACGCCAAGCCATCACCGCGTGCACCATGGCCGCAACCCGCGTTATCTTGATTGCAACTATGCCGGCGTGTTCATTATCTGGGACAAGCTGTTTGGCACCTTCGTGCCCGAGCTCGACAGCGAAAAGGTCGATTACGGGCTTGTTCACAACCTTGGCACGTTCAACCCCCTTCGCGTGGCCTTTCACGAATGGGTGGGCATATTCCGCGATACCACACAGCCCGGCCTAACATGGCACGAGCGCCTTAATTATTGTATCTTGCCGCCGGGTTGGAGCCATGATGGAAGCCGGGGGACTTCTTTTGACATAAAAGTGCGCTATGTCTCACAACATCCCGAATCCGCCGGAAGCCCCGGATTGCCCCTGGGGTAATGCGACTATTGAGACACACCACCCTAAGTTATTCCCTATCACAGTCTGCGCACAGGTTTGTTATTTGACCAATCGTTCTGAAACCCTTCTTATGGACCTACGCATATTATGCTGCCACTCACGAAAGACCATCACGTCTGCGCCCGCACCTATCGTCGGCGTAACCAGGACACCCGGCGCCTTGTGGAAGGGCCCATTACTCACCCTTTTGCAGGGTGTCGGGGAAGTTCGCTTGTAACCATCGGTCCGGAGCGGGGCGAGGTTCAGTTACCTGACCACATCTCCGTGCGGACAACCTGAATGCCCTGGGAAAAGTCATATGATGAGGCCGATGTTCTTGACGCGGCCATGCGTGCCTTTTGGGAGTATGGCTATCAGGGCACGTCGATGGCGGATCTGGTCAAGGTCACAGGCCTGAACCGGGGCAGCATTTATGCGGCATTCAAGGATAAGCGCAGCCTGTTTATTGCCACGCTCGGGCATTACGATACTGTTTACCGCACCGCCTTTTTGAACAAGCTGCGCGAGTTTGACGACCCAAAAGCCGCCATAATAGCCGCGTTTACGGCCATCGAAACGGGAAGCGAGACCCTTCCGGGCGGCTGTCTCATGGTCAACTCAACGCTCGAAGTGGCCCCCCACGATCCCGAAATCGCCGTTCTGGTCGAGGCCAGCATAGCGCAGGTCGAAGTGTTTTTTCTTGAGGCTCTGCAAAAGGCAGAGGCGCTCGGCACCCTCACCCCCGGCCTCAGGCCCGGCGACACCGCCAAAGTGCTGTTGGGAATGATGGTCGGTCTGTTGGTCATCACCCGCACCAACCCGCAAAGCCCGGCTGTGGCGCCGACCCTGCAACAGGTGCGCGAAATCCTGGCCTGAACTCTTCACCAACGGCCGGTTGCCGCGCGCGCCATCAGCGTAAAGCGGCTGCGCGCAGGCGAAATCTCAAGCGTGCCGTCGGCCACGCTTTGCGGTGCGCGCACGGCTCGGGCCAACACCGCACCGGCCTGCCAGAGCGGCAACATGGCCGCCCCCGCCGCACGCGATACCTTCGAGCGTGCGGCGCGGGCGCGGCGAAGGCGCGCCAAGCCATCAGCCGCAAGATCGCGCAGCGCTTCGGGCCGCCCATCGAGCAGCGGAATCCGCCCAGCCGCCTCAAGCGCGGGGATCGCCCGCAACCAATTGGCAAGCCCAAGCGCATAGCCCGCATCGTCCAAAACAGCCTCATCCGCAGGCCCGAGCGCCTGTGCCGTCACCGCAAGCAATGTGCCTGATGTGGCACTGATATAGCGCTCGAACGCCGCCTGATCCTCGAACGGCTCACGGTAGATATCCCAGCGTCGCGCCTCGATCAGGGTCTCAAGCCGCGTGGCGCCCGCCGTATCAAGCACCGCCGCCAGCGGCGTGACCACCTCGTGGCGACGCACAGCGGCACCAATGCGCATTTCCTCCAGCGCATCACGCCACCATTGCAGGCGCATCTCGGCGATCATCGGCTCTTGCGTGACCCAGGGCGCGCGCGCCACCTCGACGTTGAACGCATAGAGCGGGAACAACACGCGCCGCGCCGCCACCGGCGCCGCCATCGCCGCCATAAACCGATCTGGATCACCCCGGCGCAGCAGATCGGCGCAGGCATTGAGGTCATCATTCAGCACGCAACAGCTTCCAGTTTATCGCATCGAGCAGCGCCTCGAAGGACGCATCGACTATGTTCGGGCTCACCCCAAGCGTCGACCAGCGCCGCCCCTGCGCGTCCTCGCTGTCGATAATAACCCGCGTCGCGGCCTCGGTCCCACCTTGGGTGATGCGCACCTTGAAATCCA
>CBDTZA010000210.1:0-4438 GCA_965364785.1 uncultured Roseovarius sp.
GGCGGCGGCGCGGGCGGCGGCGGCCTCGGCCTCGGCGCGGGCACGGCCAGCGGTCACCGCGCTATAGATCCGGTCGCGCGCCGGATGGGCGTTGATCGCCTCAAGATAGGTCTCGGTCAGGGCCTGCGGGTCGATCTCGCCACGGCCAATGCCGCGCCCCAGATCGCCTGCTGTCATTTTTAGCCATTCACGCATTGTCGACCTCCACCCTGGCGTTGTCTTCAAAAATCATTGGTAGCGGCAGAGCGGCGCATGGACAATCCCGCCCCGGCAAACATATTGGTAGGCATGGAACATGACAGCAATATCCTGATTGTCGGTGGCGGGCTGAATGGCCCGGCGCTTGCCTTGGCCCTTGCACGCGCGGGCCTGCGCAGCACGGTGATCGACGCACTGGCCGAACCCACCCGCAAAAACGCCGCCTTTGACGGACGCGCCTATGCCTTGGCTTTGGCCTCAGTGCGGCTATTGAATAATCTCGGGGTCTGGCAACGGGTCGCCGAGCACGCCGAGCCGATGCTTGAAATCAAGGTCTCGGATGGGCATGCCGGACAGGGCCCCGCGCCGTTCTTCTTGCATTTCGATCACGCTGAAATCGAAGAAGGCCCGATGGGGCATATGCTTGAAGACCGCTTCTTGCGCCGCGCCCTGCTTGAGGCGATGGCAGAGACGCCATTGATCACCCAGATCTCGGGTGATCGTGTAACCGCGCAAGAGGTCGGGCCAAAGGGCGCCACCGTTACGCTGGCCTCGGGTAAAACGCTAAGCGCGCGACTTATTGTCGGCTCGGACGGGCGCGGGTCGGGCACGGCCACGCGCGCCGGGATCAGGCGCACCGGCTGGGGCTATGGGCAGACCGCTCTGGTGGCGGCGATCGCGCATGAGCTGCCCCATCACGGCATCGCGCATCAGTTTTTCATGCCGCATGGTCCGCTCGCGATTCTGCCCCTGCCCGGCAATCAAAGCTCGATTGTCTGGAGCGAAACAGACGAAACCGCCACCCAGTTTGCCGCCCTGTCAGATGCGGATTTCATGGAGGTGCTGCGCCCGCGCTTTGGCGATTTCCTTGGACAGATCAAGCTGGCGGGAAAACGGTTCACCTATCCGCTCAGCTTGAGCATCGCCAATCAGTTCGTCGCAGAGCGGCTTGCGCTGATTGGCGATGCGGCGCATGGGATGCACCCTATTGCGGGTCAGGGCCTCAATGCCGGGCTGCGCGATGTCGCGGCACTGGCGCAGGTGCTGGACGAGGCCAAACATCGCGGCGAAGACTTTGCTGCCGCCGATGTTCTGGCGCGCTATCAGCAATGGCGCCGGTTTGACACCGCCACGCTGGCCATGGCCACCGACCTGACCAATCGGTTGTTTTCCAATGACAATCCGCTGTTGCGCGTCGCGCGCGATCTCGGGATGGGCGCGGTTGGCGCCATGCCCGGCCTGCGCCGCAGCTTTATCCGCGAGGCGGCTGGTCTGTCGGGCGATCTTCCCGCATTGATGCGGGACTAAGCGGCCCGCTCCAGAAAGCGGATGACGGTATCGCCATATTTGCGCTCTTCAATCAGCTGGAGCCCCTCAGGCGGGGTGATCGCCGCGCTTTCTTCCCAGATGATCAGCGCACCCTCGGCGATCCATCCCCCGGCGAAGGCCGCGTCAAGCGCCGCTTCGCCAAGGCCCTTGCCATAGGGCGGGTCAAGAAACACCAGATCATGCGGCGCGCCGGTGTTATCGCCTGGGCGGCGCGCGTCGGATTTGAAAATCCGGGTTTCGCCCTCGGCCCGGCAAAGCGCGATGTTCTGGCGCAACAGCCCAAGCGCCTTGCGGCCATCCTCGATGAAACTAACCGCCGCCGCCCCGCGCGACAGCGCCTCAAGGCCAAGCGCGCCGGTGCCGGCAAAGATATCAAGCACCCTCGCGCCAGTGACCGGATCGCCATACCCGCCCGCCAGAACGTTAAACAGGCTTTCGCGCACCCGGTCGCTTGTGGGGCGCAGATGCGCGGCGGCATCCCCCTTGCCCACCGTCGCAAGGGCGCGGCCGCGATGTTGTCCGCCAATGATCCTCACGCTTTCAACAGCGCCTTGAGGTCAACGCCTGCATCACCCACCAGATCCGGATCGGCGGTCTTGCCCACATCAATCAGCCGCTTGCCCACCATATAGGCGCGCGGATCGTTCATCGCGTCGACCGCCAAAAGCTGTGCGCCCTTGAAATACCAGAACGACACCGCGCCATCGCCCTCGGCGGCGCGGGTGACGATACTGTCATATCCGGTGTTCAGCCCGGCGATCTGCAATTTGACATCATACTGATCCGACCAGAACCACGGGCGCGGCACATAAGCCACGTCCTTGCCCATGATATTACCCGCCACGCAGTCGCCCATATCAATCGCATTGGGCACGCTTTCCAGCCGCAGCCGCTCACCTTTATGGGGGAAAGAGGCACAATCGCCGATCGCCCAGATCGCGGGATCGCTGGTGCGCCCCATGGCATCCACCGCAATCCCGTTGTCGATGACAAGACCTGCGGCTTTGGCAAGGCCAGTGTCGGGGGTAATGCCCACGCCGACAATGACCATATCCACTGACAGCTCGCTGCCGTCGCTGAGGCGCGCAGCGCTCACCTGTCCCTCGCCCAAAAGCCGGTCAAGGCCGACGCCCTCGCGGATATCAACGCCGTGGCCTGTATGGAGCGCGCGGAAATAATCCGAGGTCTCTTTTGCCGCCACGCGCTGCAAAATTCGCGCGCCCATTTCCACCAGAACCACCTGCATGCCACGGCTTGCCGCGACCGCCGCCGCCTCTAGCCCGATATAGCCGCCGCCGACGATCAAGACCCGGGCGCCGGGCACAAATCCGGGCGCCATGGCATCGACATCCGACAGCGTGCGCACCACATGCACACCGCCGAGATCGCCGCCAATGGCGGCGGGAAGGCGGCGGGGCAACGACCCGGTCGCCAGCACCAGGTTGTCGTATCCCAGACGCTTTTGCCCCATCACGACCTCTTTGGTCGCGCGCTCAATGCCCGTCACCGCGCAGCTCAGGCGCAGATCAATATCCGCCTCGGGGTAAAACCGCTTCGGGCGCAGGTAAAGCCGCTCAAGCGCCATATCGCCCAGCAGGTATTTCTTGGACAAGGGCGGGCGCTGATAGGGTGGTACGGGCTCGTCGCCGATCAGGGTGATCGCCCCGTCAAATCCGTCGGCACGCAGCTTGGCCACCACCGATGCGCCGGCCTGTCCCGCCCCGATTACTACTACCCCTGGCATCCGCCCTCTCCCTTATATTTATCGTGGTCACTTGCCTATCACCCGCCTATATCTACATCCAACTGAAACATGTTTGATAGGCGAGGAACGACCATGACCATTTCGAAAGGCGACAAACTTCCCGATGCGACGCTTTTGCAACTGGGCGCAGACGGCCCGCAAGAGGTATCGCTTGCCGCGCATACTGCAGGGCGCAAAGTGGTGATCTTTGCCGTGCCCGGCGCCTATACGCCGACCTGTCATTCGGCGCATGTGCCAAGTTTTGTGCGCACCAAGGCCCAGTTTGACGAAAAAGGCGTGGATGAGATCATCTGCCTCAGCGTCAACGACCCGTTCGTGATGAAATCCTGGGGCGAGGCGACCGGCGCGACCGAGGCGGGCCTGAGCATGCTGTCGGACCCGCAAAGCGCGTTCACAAAGGCCATCGGCATGGAGTTCGACGCACCGCCCGCCGGGCTTTATGGCCGCTCAAAGCGCTACGCCATGCTGGTTGAAGATGGCACAGTCACGTTGCTGCATGCCGAGGAAAGCCCCGGCACCTGTGACGTGAGCGCCGGCGAGGCGCTTTTGGCGGCGATGTAAGTCACGCCCGATTTGAAGGGGTCGGAAAAGAGCGGCGCAGGTCGCTCTTTTTGTTGGGATGAGGGGCGCTGCCCCTCATACTCCCCGGGATATTTTCGGCCTTATGTATCAAACGCACCAACAATCTAGCTGATTTTCCGCCCAATGTGAATCACAATAGGGCATGCAGGATAAGACCATCAACAACGCGCTACTGGCGCTGCGAAAGCAGATCATCCGGGGGGATGGTGCGGGCCAGGATCATGTTGAGGCTTTGTTGATCTTGCGCGGCGTTGATATGCCCCGCGTGCTGCCCGCCAAGCGCAAGGACGTGGCGCGCAAGGGGCACATGTCAAAGCTAGTGCTTGAGGCGCTACGCGGCGGACCCATGGCGACAACGGAGGTTGCGGTCTATGTGGCGCGGCATAGGTCGGAACTCGCCCCAGAAGCCGCTAAGAAGCGTGCAGGGCTATGTCTGACAAAGTTGAAGCAGGGGGCTGGTGCGGCGTGATGGGATGGCGTGGGTGGCATTTCAGTCCCCCATTAATGCCGCCTTGGCGCTATCTGTTGCTACCCCCGCAAGCCCCTCGCCGTCTTTTGCAGAAA
>CBDTZA010000211.1:0-4436 GCA_965364785.1 uncultured Roseovarius sp.
TGTGCCGCCGCCGCCTTGAGCGTTTCGCGCGCCACGGCACCGGCCATGCGCAGCTTTTCATAGCCATCGGGCACGGTGGTCGAGCCGCCGGTGATCTGGAGGCCAAGAAACTTTATCGGGGCGTCCATCACAGAGCGCGCGGTTTCGGCAAGAAAGCTTTCATCGGTCGATCGGAACGGCACCGCATCGCCCGAAAGGGCGGTGTTGTAATAGGCCGGGCTTGGCGGGCCGGGATCGGTCTTGATCTGGTCAAGCTCGACATCAAGCTCTTCGGCAATCAGCGCCGCCTGAACCGAAATTGCGCCTTGCCCCTTATCGGCGCGCGGCGTGATCAGGGTGATGGTCTGACCGGTGATCAGCACATAAGGCGTCAGCGCCGCCGCACCCTCGGGCAGATCCTCCAACAGCGGGTTGTCATGCGGCGTCTTGTATTTGTAGACGCCAAAGGCGACGCCGCCGACAATGGCCGCCGAGCCGATCAGAAATG
Source organism: uncultured Roseovarius sp. (assembly GCA_965364785.1). Taxonomy (GTDB): domain Bacteria; phylum Pseudomonadota; class Alphaproteobacteria; order Rhodobacterales; family Rhodobacteraceae; genus Roseovarius. The sequence continues at coordinate 488 of CBDTZA010000211.1, forward strand.
TGCGCCGGGCGATGGTTTTGAGACGTCCCATGGCTTATCCCTCGCTGAGCTTGCTGGCGGCGGTTTTGACCGCCTCGCGGATGCGCGGATAGGTGCCGCAGCGGCACAGATTGCCCGACATGCCATCGTCAATCTCACTGTCGCTCGGGGCCGGGGTTTCGGCCAGAAGGCTGGCGGCCTGCATCATTTGACCCGACTGGCAATAGCCGCATTGCGCGACCTGATGTTCGATCCAGGCGGCTTGCACCGGGTGCGGGGCTTCGGGCGTGCCAAGCCCTTCGATGGTGGTGATCGCGCCCCAGACATCGCCCGCAGGCACCTGACAGGATCGCACCGCCACGCCGTCGATATGCACCGTGCAGGCGCCGCATTGCGCGATACCACAGCCGTATTTCGGCCCTCTCAGACCCAATTCATCGCGCAACACCCACAAAAGCGGCATGTCGGGTTCCATATCCTTGATGTCATAGTCGGCGCCGTTGACGGATAGCTTCACGCGCATGCCCCTTTTTGCGGTCTTTGTTAGCGGAAATATAAACTGTTTAGTTTAGGTGTCCAGCAGGTAAGGGCGCGCGCCCGGCTATTGCCGCATGCGGGTATTGTCCGGATCATAAGGGCCGGGTGCGATCACGCGGGCCGGGATAAGATCGCCGAGCAGGTCAATCAAGACCTCCGTGCCGGGCGCGCTAAATTGCGGATCGACAAAGGCCAGCCCAAGGTTAAGGCCGGTCCTGTGCCCCCAATCGCCCGAGGTCACCGTACCAATCACAGCGGGGCCCTGCATCACCGAGGCGCCGGGGGTGGCGGGGCGGTCGGTGCTCTCAAGGCTAAGGCTGACCAGCCTCTTGCGCGGGCCATTTTCCATGCAGGTCTGCAATGCCGCCTTGCCGATGAAATCGGGTTTATCCATCTTCACAAAGCGCCCAAGCCCAGTCTCGAACGGGTCAAACTCGGTCAGGATATCGGATTTCCAGTGCAGATAGCCCTTTTCAAGGCGCATCGCATCCACCGCGCGGCTTCCGAACAGGCGCAGGTCATGCGCCGTGCCTGTACGCCGTAGCGAGAGGTAAGCGCTATAGAGGTGCGCATTGGGCAGATGGATTTCATAGGCCAGCTCACCCGAAAAGCTGACTGCCATGACCACGGCCGGGGCGATGCCGATAAAGGCCTCGCGTACCGACAGCCACGGAAACGCCGCCGCTGACCAGTCGCCGCGTGCCGCCGTTGACAGCACTTCGCGCGCCTTTGGCCCGGCCAGCACAAGGATGGTCCAGTCATTGGTGAGCGAGCGGATTTCAACATCCATATCCTCGGGCAGATGCGCCTTTAGCCAATCCATGTCGTGATATTCCGCCGCCGCCGCCGAGCCATACCAGATGCGCGCGGGGCCTGTGTGACCGGCGGGCAGGTTGGCGATGGTCGCCTCGGACTTGAGCATGCCGTGATGATTGAGCAGATACCCCAACCCGACGCGCCCGGATTTGCGCGCCACGCGCCCACAGATCATCCGGTCGAGAAACGCGTGCGCGTCCCTACCCGTGATCTCGAACCGGTTAAAGCCGCTCACCTCGGTCAGGCCAACGCCGGTCTGCACCGCATGCACCTCTTGCGCGACAACGGCGTGAACCTCGTTAAAGCGAAAGCCAAGGGTTTCGCTGAACTCGGGCGCCGGTTTGATGTAATCGACCCGCTCCCAGCCGTTCACCACGCCAAATTCAGCGCCCTCAGCCGCCAGAATGGGGGTCAGCGGCGTGGTCTTGACCGGTCGGCCCGCCGGGCGATGCTCATGCGGGAAGTGAAAGCGAAATTCGTTGCGGTAATCCTCGACCGCCTTGAGCGCGCACAGCTCGACATTTGTATGGCCGGTAAAGCGGCGCGGGTCGATCACCCAGGTGTCATAACAAGCCTCGCCATGGACAATCTGTTGGGCCAGAAGCCAGCCATGTCCGCCGCCCTCGCCAAGCCCCGCGCGCAGGCCGATGATGCAAAAGGCGTTGCGCTTGCCCGGAATCGGCCCGACCAGCGGCGCGCCATCTATCGTATAGGTGATCGGCCCGTTGACCACCGATTTGATCCCCACCTCGGTCAGCGCGGGCATGCGCTCGAACACGCCCTCAAGTACATCGGTGATCCGGTCAAGATCGTTCGGGCACAGATCATTGCAGAAATGCGGATCGATTCCGTCCATGCCCCAGGTGCGGCAATCCTGTTCGTAAAACCCGATCAGAAGGCCGAATTTTTCTTGTCGCGAATAGAAATCACTGATCGGACAGCGCAGAAGCGGCATGCGATGCCCGGCCTCGCGGATGGCGGGGATTTCATCGGTGATGAAATACTGATGCTCCATCGACATCACCGGGTGATGCACGCCCATCATCGCGCCGACCTCGTTCACCCGATACCCGCAGGCATTGACCACGATATCGGCATGCACCTCGCCCTTTGTTGTCTCAACAACCCAGGTGTCATCGGCAAGCTGGCGCAGCCCGGTCACCGGCGTGTGGCGGTGGATTTCGGCCCCCGCCTTGCGCGCGCGCCGCGCCAGCGCCTGACAGAGCTGTGCGGGATCAATGTCACCGTCCATCGGGTCCCAGAGCCCGCCAATCAGGTTATCGGTTGAAATCAGCGGATGCCGACGCGCGCATTCAGCGGCGTCAATCACCTCAAACTCCACCCCCATGCCCCGCGCCATCGAGGTGAAATGCCGGTAACCATCCATCTGCGCATCTGAATTGGTCAGACGAATGCCGCCGTCGCCATGATGATAATTGATCGGATAATCCGGATCATCGGCCAGCTCTTTATAAAGACGGATCGAGTGGCTTTTGAGGCCGACCATGGTCTGGGTCATGCCAAAATTGGTCACCTGAGCGGCGGAATGCCATGTGGTGCCCGAGGTCAGCTCGTCGCGCTCAAGCAGCATGACATCGCTCCAGCCCTCTTGCGTCAGGTGATAGAGCGTCGAACACCCGGCAATGCCGCCGCCGATCACAACAACTTTGGTGCGCGTTTTCATGCATTCTCCTGACCTGATCGCGGCCATCATCGGATCAGGGTGTGGGTTTTGCAAGCTGCCATCAGTCTATTCAATAAGTACGAAAGTAGGGTTCGATAATTACGAAAGTAAGATTGGATTATTGCGACGTTTAGAGATTTGACTTGCCTTCGAACGCCCCGCAGGCCTTCGATGACAAAAGAGGACACGTGGGCCAGAAAACCGCACACCATAACCGGAGGGCAGGGCATGCGCGCAGGCGGGCGACGGACAGGTGGGCGACGGACAGGCGGGCGACGTGACAAGCTTGCGCAGCGCAGCGTGCCACCCGCAAACCCCTGTCCGCCCGGCCAACCCGGCGGGCGTTATGCCCCGTTGCGCGAACCCGAGATTGAGGCGATTTACCAAACCGCCTTGCGATTGCTGAGTGAGCTTGGCATGGGCGAGGTGCCCGCGCGGCTTGCAACAGACCTGATTGCGGCGGGGGCGGTGGCCATGGGCGATGGTCGCCTGTCCTTTCCCGCGTCCCTTGTCGAGGATGCCATCGCGGCGGCGCCAAAGACCTTTGTTTTGCATGGCCGTGATCCGTCGCGCTCGATCGAGGTGGGCGGGGATCGGGTGCATTTCGGCACCGGCGGCGCCGCCGTGCAGACCCTGGATATCGAGACCGGGCGCTATCGCCCCTCGACCCTTCAGGATCTGCACGACTTTACCCGGCTTCAGGACACCCTTGCCAATGTAAGCTGGTTCACCCGCTGTTGCGTGGCGACGGACGTGCCGGATGTGTTCGCTCTGGACGTAAACACTGCTTATGCTCTGATCCGCCACACCACCAAGCCGGTCGCGACCGCCTTCACACTGGCCGAGCATGTCGACCCGATCGTGGATATGCTGGATATAGCGGCGGGCGGGCAGGGGATGTTTGCCCGCCGCCCGTTCCTCAAGGCGCATATC
>CBDTZA010000212.1:0-4392 GCA_965364785.1 uncultured Roseovarius sp.
GATCTCGGGCGCCGGGGTGGTGCTAAAGACGCTCAGGTGGGCTTCGGTCTTGAGAAGCAGGCGCAGTTTGGCCAATGCGGCATCACCGCCACCCGCGAGGGCGATGCGGCGACCTTCAACGGCCAGAAAGATTGGAAAATGCTTCATCGTGACAGCCTTAGATTGGTTTGACTTCCTCCCTAATATAGGAAATATTCCCGTATATACGCCAGATGCTGCGACGAATAAGAACATGCGTTCCAATTCATGGTGGTGTCGGGTGAAGTGTTCCAGCGTTGAAGGGAAATTGGAATGGCTGTTCGTCTGGATGAACTGGATCGAAAAATCCTCGCGCAGTTGCAAGAGGATGGGGGGCAGTCGCTTGATGATATTGCCAAGAATGTCGGCAGCTCCAAGACCCCCGTCTGGAACCGGATTCGCAAGATGCGCGAGGCCGGGGTGATCAAACAACAGACCTATCTTCTGGACGCCGAGGCCCTTGGTCTTGAGGCTTGCTTTTTCGTGCTGATCCGCACGTCAGAGCATGATGCGACCTGGCAGAAGGCATTTCTGAAGGCGCTGAACGACCGGCCCGAGGTGCAAGAAGCGCATCGGCTTGCGGGGGATATTGATTATATCCTCAAGGTCCGGGTGGCCAATGCGCGCGCCTATGACGTGTTCTATCAGGCGCTGATTTCAGAGGTGAAAGTGCATAATGTAACGGCGCTTTTGTCGATGGAAGAGATCAAATCGACAACTATGCTTCCGCTTTAACTTAACCTTCCAATGCATTGATAATTGGCGAGAAGTCTGAAAATTTCAAGCTCGCGCCGCCAACCAGAGCACCATCGACATTCGAGGTGGCGAAAATCTCGGCGGCATTCTCGGGTTTGACTGATCCGCCATAGAGCAGACGAAAGGCCTGTGCCGTGTCTGCGCCAAAACGGTCGCCAAGGCGGGTACGGATGAAATCATGCACTTCGCCGATTTGCGCCAGTGTCGGGGTCAGGCCGGTGCCAATGGCCCAGATCGGCTCGTAGGCGATCACGGTCGTGGCGCCGGTGGCGCCGCCGGGCAAGGACTCGGCGAGTTGCTCGGCGATCACATCCAATGTCTGCGCGCCCTCGCGCTGCGCCAGGGTTTCACCAAGGCAGACCACCGCGATTAGTCCCGCAGCATGGGTGGCCTTCGTTTTTTCGGCCACCAAGCCGCTGCTTTCATTGTAATTTTCGCGGCGCTCAGAGTGCCCAAGGATCACCGCTTTGGCCCCCGCATCCGCCAGCATCGGCGCCGAAATATCGCCGGTATGCGCGCCTGAAGCGGCCGCATGGCAATCCTGCGCACCGATCATGACGGGACTGCCTGCACAGAGGCCAGCGGCCTGCGCGATGAGCGTGGCAGGGGGGCAGATCAGAATATCGACAGAGGGCGAGGTATGGATTGCCACGAGCGCCTGTAGCTCGGCAAGGCTGGCGGTTGTGCCATTCATCTTCCAGTTGCCTGCGGCGAGTTTGCGTTTCATGGCCTTGCCCTCTTGAATTACGTTCGCCTTGTCATCCGACACTCGCAAAAATGCAAGCGTCGGGGGCGTCAGACCTATGAGTTTAAGAGCGTTGGCGGCTTACATATCGGCGAATTTGATCGATTCACCACAACCGCAGGCCTCGGTCACATTGGGGTTGTTGAACTTGAACCCCGATTCCAGCAGCGACACTTCGTAATCAATCTGAGTGCCGAACAGGAACATCTGCGCCATCGGTGCGATCATCACGCGGGCGCCGCCGGTTTCGACCACCTCATCGTTCGGGTCGACCTCGGTCACGTAGTTCATGGTGTATTCCATGCCCGCACAGCCGCCTTTCTTGACGCCAATGCGAAGCCCCTGATGGCCATCGCGGCCCATCAGTTTTGCGATTTGCGACGCGGCGGCCGGGGTAATGGTGACGGCCTGTTTTCCGGGGATGCCAAACATTAGGTTTGCCCTCCAATCCGTTGTTGTAGTTACATAAAGCCAAGCTCAAGGCGGGCTTCGTCGCTCATCATGTCCATGCCCCAAGGCGGTTCCCAGACAAGTTGAACGTCGACATGTTTGATACCTGCCAAAGGTTCGATCGCCTCGGCAACCCAGCCGGGCATTTCACCGGCCACAGGACAGCCTGGCGCAGTTAGCGACATTGCGATGTTGACGGCATTTTCGCCATCAATATCAATCGTATAGATCAGGCCCAGATCATAGATATTTACCGGAATTTCCGGGTCATAGACAGAGCGGCAGGCCTCGACCACCTGATCATAAAGAGGGTGATCGGTGCTGGAGGGCGCGATCAGCGGTGCGCCTTCAAGGGATTCGGGGCTATTGTTCATCATCGTGTCCTGCAGGTTATCCTGACCAAACATATAGGGTTTATAAAGGGCTTCGTCCAGAGGCGCGCGCAAAGCTGGTTATTCTTCGGCGCTTTTGCTGGACTTGCGGCGTCGCACGGGGGCGGGGCGCACACGGGATTCGATCAGATCGTAAAGCGCGCCAACGATGTTCTTGCCGGTCGAGCCCTCAATCCCCTCAAAGCCGGGGGACGAGTTGACCTCTAGCACCTTTGGCCCGGCCTCGGAGCGCAAAAGATCGACGCCGGCCATGTTGAGATCGAACACGCGTGCCGCGCGGATCGCCGTGTCGCGTTCAAGCTTGGTGATCCGGACCGCCTTGGCCGAGCCACCGCGATGCAGGTTCGAGCGAAAATCGCCCTCGGCCCCGGTGCGTTTCATCGCGCCCACGACCTTGCCGCCGATCACCAGACAGCGAATGTCTTCGCCCGCCGCCTCTTTGACGAAATCCTGCACCAGAAAGTTCGCCTTGAGACCGCGAAAGGCGTCGATGACTGACTCAGCTGCCTTTTTGGTTTCGGCCAGAACCACGCCCTTGCCCTGGGTCGATTCCAGCAGCTTCACGATAAGCGGCGCCGTGCCGACAAGAGCCATCAGGTTCGAGGTGTCATGCGGCGAGGCGGCAAAGGCCGTATTCGGCATGCCGATCTTGGCGCGCGCCATAAGCTGATGGGCGTAAAGCTTGTCGCGGCTTGAGGTGATGCCGGCGCTGGAATTCACGCAATAGGTGCCGATGGTTTCAAACTGCCGCATGATCGCGGTGCCGTAGGGTGTGATCGACGCACCAATGCGCGGGATCACGGCGTCAAACCGCGGCAGGCGCTTGCCGTCGTAATGCACCTCGGGCGCCATCGCGTTGATCGCCATGTAACAGCGGGTCGTGTTGATCACCTCGACGGTATGACCACGCGCCTCGCCTTCGCTGACCAATCGGCGGGTTGAATAGTTGTCCTCGCGGCTTAGAACGGCGATGCGCAGGGCGCGCTTGGGCTGTTCGTTGCGCATGCGGGCAGAGTGGTAGACGTCATAGCTAAGCTCGGGTTGCAAAAACCGGTCGGTGGCGACGATTGAGATGTGATCCTTGAGCGCCTGACGCCCCAGCAGCATCCGGCTCGCCATGGTCGAGCGGTTGGTGAGGGTGATCTCGATCGGCCAGCTCTCGTCGCCTACGGTCAGGTTTGACGAGATTACATAGCGCATTTCACGCTCGCCATTTGACGAGGTCACGTCGCGCCGATCAATGATCGTGGCCGAGCAGGGGATCACAAGGTCATCGCGCCCCGGAATCGGGTGAACGGTAAAGCGCACCTTGGGCTTGGACGCGGGGCCAAAGGTTTCAATATCAAAGGCATGCAGCGCAGAAGTGCGCGCGCCGGTATCGACCTTGGCCTTAAGGGCGGGCACGCCCAGCTCGGGCAGGGCAACCCATTCTTCCCACCCGAATTGCAGCGGCTGCGGAGTTTCGGGGATGGTCATGAACGGTGCCTCCTCGGCAAGGTCGTGATTGCAATACGTGCGCATCCCTGCGCGCATTGCGGCGCAGTCACATCATGGATAGAGCGGAAACTCAAGGCTGACTGCGGGAAATCCCTAGTCGTTGATGTCGGTCTCAATCATCCGTGCATCGCCGCCCGGTGCCCGAAAAAAGCGGCGCAGCAGAAGCCACGCGATGAGCGACAGCACCGCAAAGATCGCCAGAAGGGCGGCCAGGCCGGGGGTGAGCGGGCTCAGCAACAAGAACCCCACCAGAGCGGCGCCGATGGCGAAGCCGAGAAAGATGAACCCCGGCGCCAGCACCTCAAGGATGCCGAGCATAAGGGCGGCGGCAAGCCAGACCCACCAGAGCGACCAGAGAGCAACCCCGCCCAGCATCAGGCTTTGCCCTTCAGCATGTTGAAGGCGTTGCCAAAGGCCTCTAGCGCGTGGGCGGGCACCAGAATGGTCGAGGAGGACGGACTTGCGCCAAGCGCATTGAGCGCCTCAACCTGTTTCAGGGCAATCTGGTACTGCGCTGCCTCAAGCCCGTTTTCG
>CBDTZA010000213.1:0-4386 GCA_965364785.1 uncultured Roseovarius sp.
AACAACATCAACGACACCGATGCGGCGTTTGAGCTGGTCAGTGAATTTGCCCCCGACACCGGCCCGGCCTGTGCGATCATCAAACATGCCAATCCCTGCGGTGTGGCGCGCGGTGACTCCCTTGCAGAGGCCTATAGCCGCGCATTTGATTGCGACCGCACCTCGGCCTTTGGCGGGATTATCGCGCTCAACCAGCCGCTTGACGGGGCCACCGCCGAAGAAATCAGCCAGATTTTCACAGAGGTGGTGATCGCGCCCGGGGCCGATGCCGATGCTATGAGTATTTTTGCCAAGAAGAAGAACCTGCGGCTTTTGGTGACCGAAGGGTTGGCCGATCCGCGACAGGCAGCGCGCACGTTGCGTCAGGTGTCGGGTGGCTATCTTTTTCAGGACAAGGATAACGGGCACATCACAGCAGATGACCTAAAGGTCGTGACCAAGCGCGCACCGAGCGATCAAGAGCTTGCCGATATGCTTTTCGCGTGGAAAGTGGCCAAGCATGTGAAATCCAACGCCATCGTGTACGTCAAAGACGGCGCCACCGTGGGCGTGGGCGCGGGGCAAATGAGCCGCGTCGACAGCTGTCGCATTGCCGCGCGCAAGGCCGAAGACATGGCAGAGGCGCTTGGCCTGTCTGCGCCGCTGACCCAAGGCAGCGTTGTGGCGTCGGATGCGTTCTTTCCCTTTGCCGATGGTCTTTTGACCGCAGCCGAGGCCGGGGCGACCGCCGTGATCCATCCCGGTGGCTCGATGCGCGATGACGAGGTGATCGCAGCGGCCGATGCGGCGGGCCTTGCCATGGTGTTGACCGGCATGCGCCATTTCCGTCACTAGGGGCCGGGGCATGCGCATCGTCTTTTGGACAGGATTTTGGGTCTTTCTGCTGGATCAGGTCACCAAGTACCTTGTGGTGCATAGCCTGAACCTGCGCCAGCTTGGCGCGATTGACGTGTTTCCGCCCTTCTTCAACCTGCGCATGGCGTGGAACTACGGCATCAATTTTGGCCTGCTGGCGGGGGATAATCCGCTAACGCGGTGGATCTTGATCTCCGTGGCGCTGGTGATTTCGGGCGCAGTTTTGTGGTGGGTGCATACCGATCCGGCGGGCCGCTGGCAGAAAATCGCAGCCGGGCTTTTGGTTGGCGGGGCACTTGGCAATGTGATCGACCGGCTTATTTATGGCGCGGTGGCGGATTTTATCAACCTGTCCTGTTGTGGGATCAACAACCCGTTTGCCTTCAATATTGCCGATATCGCGGTTTTCATTGGCGCTTTTGGCATGGTTGTGTTGCCATCGGGCAAAAACCCCTCGTGACCTTGGCGCAGCTATGCGATAAGGCTGATCGAAAGTTGCAGGAGAGTGGCGATGACGATGTCGCGTAAAACAGTTTTGACGCTTCTTGTGGCAACCGTGCTTGCGGGCTGCGGCGGGCGCGATGATGTGACATTGGCCCGGATCCGCCATACCGGAAACGGGCCTGACGAGTTTTCGATCATGCCGGGCAAACCCCTGCAAACCCCCGGAGATTACGCCAGCCTGCCAAGCCCCACCCCGGGTGGTGCCAATCTCACCGACCAGAACCCGCTGGCCGATGGCGTGATCGCCCTTGGCGGCAATCCGGCGGCGCTGAACGTAGGTGCGCCAAGTCCGCGCGATAACGCACTGGTCAATCACGCCAGTCGCTATGGCGCGACGGCGGATATCCGCCAGACCCTCGCCGAAGAAGACAAGGACTTACGCCGCCGCCATGGCCGCGTGGATATCCTGCGCCTCGGCCCGAACGACAATTATACCAACGCCTACAAGCGCCAGTGGCTTGACGCCTACGGCGAAGAGCGCCGCCTGCGCCGCAATGGCACGGTCACCCCATCCAGCCCGCCGCCCCCTAAATAAACCACTCGGGGCGCTGTCGATCCCGTCAGGGCGCTTGAAACATCGCCGCTAAAGCGTATCTACTGGTCAGATGCCCAGCATGGACCGGAGACCCTATATGCGTAGCCTTTTTGTCAGTTTTCTGCTTGCGATCACCCCTCTCGCCCCCGCAATGGCCGAGGATCAGGTGACGACCTTTGCCCTTGAGAACGGGCTAGAGGTGGTGGTGATCGAAGATCATCGCGCGCCGGTTGTCACGCAAATGGTCTGGTATCGCGCCGGATCGGCGGACGAGCCGCCGGGCGCCTCGGGTGTGGCGCATTTTCTGGAACATCTGCTGTTCAAGGGCACCGGGACCGTGGAACCGGGCGAATTTTCCGCCACCGTGTCGCGCAATGGCGGCTCTGACAACGCCTTTACCAGCTATGATTATACCGCCTATTTTCAGCGCATCGCCGCCGATCGCCTTGAATTGATGATGCGGATGGAAAGCGACCGTATGGTCAATCTGCAACTGGGCGAAGGCGACATCGCCACCGAGCGCGACGTGATCATCGAGGAACGCAATCAGCGGGTGGAAAATAGCCCCTCGGCGCTGTTTCGTGAACAAAAGAACGCGGTTCAATATCTGAACCACCATTACGGCGTGCCGATCATCGGCTGGCAGCATGAGATGTACGACCTGGGGCTGGACGACGCACTGGCCTATTACCGCACCTATTACGCGCCCAACAACGCCATTCTGGTGGTTGCGGGCGATGTCACCCCCGACGCGGTGCGCGATCTGGCCGAGACCTATTATGGCCCGCTTCCGGCCAATCCTGATCTGCCAGAACGGGTGCGCGCACGCGAGCCGCGCCAGATGGCCGAACGGCGCATGACCTTTCGCGATGCGCGCGTGGCGCAGCCCTATTTGAGCCGTTCCTATATGGCCCCAGAGCGCGACAGCGGCGCCCAGGAAGAGGCGGCCGCGCTAACGCTTTTGGCCGAGATCCTTGGCGGCGGCAGCACCTCGGTCCTGACCGAGAAGCTTCAGTTTGACAGCCGCATCGCGGTGCAGACCGGGGTTTATTATTCGGGCCTGTCGCTGGATGACACGACATTCTCGCTGGTCGTCGTGCCCGCCGCGGGCGTGACCCTTGAACAGGCGGAAACGGCGATGGACGACGTGCTGACCACATTTCTTGAAACCGGCATTGATGCCGATCAGCTTGAGCGGATCAAGATGCAGATTCGCGCCTCGGAAATCTATGCGCGCGACAATGCGGGCGGGCTTGCCAACCGCTATGGCAGTGCACTGACCCAAGGCTTGACCGTGGCCGATGTTCAGGCCTGGCCGGACATTCTGCAAAACACCACAGAGGACGATATCATGGCCGCCGCGCGCAAGGTTTTTGACCGCAACACATCCGTCACCGGCTGGCTTGTTGCACCGGAGGTGACCCAATGATCCGCTTTATTCTGGCATTTGTGATGCTCTTCGCCGCCCTGCCCGCACGGGCCGGGGTCGAGGTGCAGGAACTGACCACGTCCGGGGGTCTTGACGCCTGGCTGGTCGAGGATCATTCGATCCCGTTTGTGGCGCTTGAGCTGCGCTTTCGCGGGGGTGGGTCGCTGGATGCGCCGGGCAAACGCGGCGCGACAAACCTTATGGTCGGCCTGCTTGAAGAAGGCGCCGGGGATATGGATGCGCAGGGCTTTGCCCGCGCCACCGAATCGCTTGCGGCCAATTTCAGCTATAGCGTCAGCGACGACAGCATAAGCGTCTCGGCGCGTTTTCTGACCGAGAACCGCGACCAGGCGACAGCGCTTTTGCGCGCCAGCCTGCTTGAGCCGCGCTTTGATCCCGATGCAATTGAACGGGTGCGCGCACAGATCACCTCGATTGTCCAATCGAGCCAGAAAGACCCGCGCGATCTTGTTGCGCTGTCCTTTGACAAGCTGATCTATGGCGATCACCCCTATGCAACCTCGCTTGATGGCACGGTTGAGAGCGTCGCCGCCCTGACCCGCGATGATATCCTCGACGCACAGCACGCGACCCTGACCCGCGACCGCCTCTTCATAAGCGCGGTGGGCGATATAACCGGCGACGAGTTGTCGGCGCTGCTTGACGATGTGCTGGGCGATCTGCCCGCCACCGGCGCGCCACTTGCAGGTGAGGCGGCTCTGAACCTGCCCGGCGGGGTGAAGGTTGTCGAGTTTGACACGCCGCAATCCGTCGCTGCCTTTGCTCAGCCGGGGATTGACCGCGATGACCCTGATTTCTTTGCCGCCTATCTGCTCAATCACATCCTTGGCGGCGGGTCATTTGAGAGCCGTCTGATGACTGAGGTGCGCGAAAAGCGCGGGCTGACCTATGGGGTTTATTCGTACCTGATGGACAAGGACGGGGCGGCGCTTTGGATGGGCTCTGTGGCCTCGGCCAATGACCGCGTTGCCGAGGCGATTTCCGTCATTCGCGATGAATGGGCCAAGATCCGCGAAAACGGTGTGATCGAGGCCGAATTGCA
>CBDTZA010000214.1:0-4362 GCA_965364785.1 uncultured Roseovarius sp.
AGGCGGGTCATGCCGCTGTTGCGAAAGATGTGCACCAGTTCGTCTTTGGTGATGTCGGCGGGAACCGAAACAATGTCGGCCTTGGGGATGGCGACATCCTCAACGGCCATGTCCCGCAGGTTGCGCATGCCAAAGCCGCCATTGGCCGGCGCCGGGTTGCCATGCTCGTCGAGGTCGGTGTCATGGGAGGGGCTGAACGCCCCGATGATGCGGCGAAAAAAACCGCCTGTTTCTTCACTCGTGGTCTGGTCTTCCGGCAGCGCGCCTTGCGCTGCGTCAGAAGACCCGTCGGTACTCTCGCCCATCCATCTCTTTCCAGTTTGCGGGCAACCTTGCCCAATAGCCTAATATGGGTCAGGCAACCCCAGTTTGCCAAGTATCGCCACTTCGGTTGCTTCCATCAAAGTGGCATCTTGGTCACGGATATGATCATAGCCCAGCAAATGTAAAGCTGCGTGCACAATCAGGTGCGTCACATGATCCGCAAGCGGCTTGTCGCCAGCGGCGGCCTCGGCGGCGCAGGTCTCATAGGCGATAGCGATATCGCCAAGCTCGCGATCAGGGCCGGGTTGCGGCAGATCGGGCACCGCGCCGGGGGTATCGGGCGCGCGTTCGTCGCTCGGCCAGGATAGCACGTTGGTCGATTGCGGCTTTTCGCGGAAATCACCGTTCAGCACGGCAATGCGCGCATCGTCACACCCCAGAACGCTGATCTCAAACGCGTCCGGATCAAGCCCGAGATGCGCCAGAGTGGCCTGTGCCGCGCGCTCGGCAATATCCTCAAGTTGCGCCGCCTGCCAGCGGTCGTCTTCAATCATCACCTCTGTCAGCATGCCCATCCGCGCCCTTGCGTTACCCGTCCGCCTCATAGGCCTCGATGATCGCGGCCACAAGCGGGTGACGTACCACATCTTTGGATGTGAAATAGTTAAAGCTGATCCTGGGAATGGATGCCAAAAGGCGTTCTGCATCGGCAAGCCCCGAAGGCACCCCGCGCGGAAGGTCGATCTGGGTCCGGTCGCCGGTGATCACCATGCGGCTGCCCTCGCCCAGACGGGTCAGGAACATCTTCATCTGCATCGAGGTGGCATTCTGCGCCTCGTCAAGCACGACAAAGGCATTCGACAAAGTGCGGCCGCGCATAAAGGCCAGCGGCGCGATCTCGATCCGCTTTTCCTCGATCAGCTTGGCAAGTTGTTTACCGGGCAGGAAATCGTTCAGCGCGTCATAAAGCGGCTGCATGTAGGGATCGACCTTGTCCTTCATGTCGCCGGGCAGATAGCCAAGCTTTTCACCCGCCTCGACCGCCGGGCGCGACAGGATGATGCGATCAACATTGCCCTCGATGAACATGTTCACCGCCACTGCGACCGCCAGATAGGTCTTGCCGGTGCCCGCAGGCCCGATGCCAAAGGCCAGTTCATTGGCAAACAGCGAATGCACATAGGCCTTTTGCGCGTCGGTGCGCGGCTCAACCAGCTTTTTGCGGGTTTTGATCTCGACCGGGCCGCCCTTGAACATCTCAAGCTGATCACCGTCCATCGCGCCGGTGCCCGCATCTGAACCGCCCATGCGCAATTCGCGGTCCACATCGCCGTGTTCGACGCCCTTGCCGGTTTCAAGCCGGGCGTAAAGCGCGTTCAGCACCTTGACCGTCTCGGCGGCGGGGGCGTCATCGCCGATCACCGAAAGGTGATTGCCACGCCGCACGATCTGAACGCCAAGGCTGCGCTCGATCTCGGTCAGGTTCTTGTCATATTCGCCGCATAAATCAATCAGCAGCATGTTGTCGGGAAATTCAATCACGGCTTCATGGATCGAAGCCACGTCGGAAACGGGGGGTGGTGCGCTATGGACCAATCAGTTCTCCCAAAACCAGAGGTGTGATGTGAGCCTGCCAAGTTGCGGCGCAAGGTGCAAGCGGCTGACGGCAAAACTTTGCCCGTCACAACGAAAAACTGCGGACCCATCGGCCCGCAGTTCAATTTTTCGACCGATGGTCGCCACGCTCAGAGCGAATCCGGGATCGCGCTGCCGCCCTTGAAGTTGCCGGTGGCTACTGTCGGCGGGCCTACGCCCGAGCAGACCGGCTTGCCGAACTTGTCCAGACGCTGTGACAGGTAGCCCTCGACGCCATCATCGATGATCCAGTGATCACAGCCGTTGGGGTCAATCCAGATCCCGGCCTGAAGCTGGCTCAGGTGTTTTTGATCGGTGCCGCGGTCCTTGGTCTTATCCGGGCCGACACCGCAGGCCGCCAGAAGACCGATTGCGGGAATCAAAAGTGCAAGTTTAACCGTTTTCATATTCCGATCCCCTTAGCGCCAGCACAAGATTTCGACACGGCGGTTTTCGGCCATGCCTTCTGCGGTATTGTTTGACGCCTTGGGCATCCGCTCGCCGTAGCCACGAACATCCGAGATGCGGGCCCCGGTGCTTTTCGCGACTGAGGCCACCGAATTGGCACGCCGCAGCGAGAGGCCCATGTTGTATTCATCCGAGGCGCGGCTGTCGGTGTGACCAACGATGGTATAGGACACCGCCCCCGCCTTTTGGAAGAAATCTGACAGACGCTGGCGACCGCCTGAGTTGATGCGGGCGCTGTCGGTGGCAAACATCTGATCAGTATTGATGACGCCGCAAAGATTGGCTTCGTGGCAGACCGGAATGCCCTGACGGCTCACGTGCGGGGACATATAGCCCTCGGCACCGTCATCCATGACCCAATGCTCGCAGCCATCGGGATCAACCCAGATCGTCGGCACATATCGTTCGCCAAGAACCGTACGTTGACCGTCACTTTGGGCAAAGCCCGCCCCCGCTGTAACAGCGACACAAACGGCAGCGGTACAAGCGCCCCCAACCATGCCACGCAGCGTATTCGAAATAATTTTCGTCACCCTACTGTCCTTTTCTTGCCCCAAGGCAAGGCTGCACGATAGATGTGCGGCCCAACCGTCAAATATGGCTAAATTGTAGCAACAATCAAAATAAAGTGAAGCAAATTCCACCATATATTGTGGATAGACTAGAAACAATCCATAGGCTGTGCCGTAATTCTGCCACATTTGGGGCAAATGGTGCCGGAATTCAGGCCCTGACGATGCGCCCGGCCAAAGAGTTCGTGCCGCTCTCGATGATCTCGACACGCGCCAGATCACCCACCGCGACATCGGCATTGGCCACGTGAACGGCGTGCAGATAGTCCGATTTTCCCATCATTTGCCCCTCAAGGCGACCGGGCTTTTCGAACAGGACACCCACCGTGCGCCCGACCATCGCATCCTGAATGGCGCGTTGCTGGCGGGTGATCAGGGATTGCAAACGCTGCAGGCGGTCCGACATGACGCCCTCATCGACCTGCGCACGCTCGGCGGCGGGGGTGCCGGGGCGGGTCGAATATTTGAACGAATAGGCATAGCCGTAATTGACCTCTTCAACGAGGTCCAGCGTGGCCTGAAAATCCGCTTCGGTCTCTTCCGGGAAGCCGACGATGAAATCGCCCGACAGCAGGATATCGGGGCGCGCCGCGCGGATGCGCTCGATCAGACGCAGATAGCTCTCGGCGGTGTGGCTGCGGTTCATCCGCTTGAGGATCTTGTCGCTGCCCGATTGCACCGGAAGATGCAGATAGGGCATCAGCTTTTCACACTCGCCATGCGCCGCAATAAGGTCGTCGCCCATGTCATTGGGGTGGCTGGTGGTAAAGCGGATCCGCTCAAGCCCGTCGATATCATTGAGCGCCCAGATCAGCCGGGCCAGCGTCCAGTCATCGCCATCGCTCCCTGCCCCGTGATAGGCATTCACGTTCTGCCCCAACAGCGTGATTTCACGCACGCCACGCTCAACCAGATTGCGGGCCTCTTCCAAAACCCGGCTGGCCGGGCGGCTGGCCTCGGCGCCACGGGTATAGGGCACCACGCAGAACGCGCAGAATTTGTCACAGCCCTCCTGCACCGTCAAAAAGGCGGTGGGGCCACGCGCGGCCTTGGGCCGGTGGCGCAGGGTGTCGAATTTGTCATCCGCCGGAAAATCGGTATCAAGTGCGGTCCCACCGGCGCGCACCTTGGCCTCCATCTGGGGCAGGCGATGATAGCTTTGCGGCCCGACCACCAGATCGACCAGCGGCTGGCGGCGCATGATCTCTTCGCCTTCGGCCTGAGCCACGCACCCCGCCACCCCGATCTTGAGATTGGGGTTCGCCGCCTTCAGATCGCGAAAGCGGCCCAGTTCGGAATAGACCTTTTCGGCGGCCTTTTCGCGGATATGGCAGGTGTTGAGCAGGATCATGTCGGCGTCATCGGGGCTTTGGGTTTCGACATAGCCCGCACCGCCCATGGCCTCGGCCATACGCTCGCTGTC
>CBDTZA010000215.1:0-4342 GCA_965364785.1 uncultured Roseovarius sp.
GGATCATGCAGCGTCAGCGCCGCCACCGGCCCGTCGTCGCTGCCGTAATGGCGCGTGGTGCCATCGGCGAATGTCACACTCAGCCGACCGTGTCTTATCAGATGCGTCAGCAACCGGTCGAAAGCTTTGGTCCACATATTTAACCTCATCTTTTGCGGCCAGGATTGGCGCAACACTTTGGCGCATCCAAACCCGTCCCTATGCCGGGTTTTTCCGGTGTGACTGCTCGTGCAGGGGGTATTTTTATCTAAAAACCCTTTAATGTAAACGGTTTTGCAGGGCATGAGCGGGTAGCAGCCCTTGACTTTGCCGCCCCGTCAAGGTGTATCGGCCCGGACCATGACAGATGCCCCACCGGGGCCCGAGAGAGGACGCCATGCACGCATATCGCAGCCATACCTGCGCCGCCCTGACCAAAACCAACGTGGGCGACACTGTTCGCCTGTCTGGCTGGGTGCATCGCATCCGCGATCACGGCGGGGTTCTGTTCATTGATTTGCGCGATCACTATGGCGTGACACAGCTTTTGTGTGACCCAGATAGCCCGGCTTTCGCGCAAGTGGAAAAGCTGCGCAGCGAGTATTGCATCCGAATTGACGGCTCTGTGAAGGCGCGCGATGACAGCCTGATCAATGCCAAAATCCCCACCGGCGAGGTTGAGGTGTTCATTCGCGACCTCGAAGTTCTGGGATCGTCCGCCGAACTGCCGCTGATGGTGTTTGGCGATCAGGAATACCCCGAGGAAACCCGCCTGCGCTATCGCTATCTTGACCTGCGTCGCGAGGTGATGCAGCGCAACATGACCCTGCGCTCGGATGTGGTGGCCTCGATGCGCCGCCGCATGTGGGACAAGGGATTTCGCGAATATCAGACGCCGATCATCACCGCCTCGTCGCCCGAAGGCGCACGTGATTTTCTGGTGCCCTCGCGCCAGCATCCCGGCAAGTTCTACGCCCTGCCGCAGGCCCCGCAGCAGTTTAAACAGCTGATCATGGTCAGTGGCTTTGACAAGTATTTCCAGATTGCGCCGTGTTTTCGTGATGAAGACCCGCGCGCCGATCGCTCACCGACCGATTTCTATCAACTTGACCTTGAGATGTCGTTTGTCGAGCAACAGGATGTGTTCGACACGATTGAGCCGGTCGTGCAGGGCATTTTCGAGGAATTCGGCGACGGGGCGTCGGTCGATGCCCATTGGCCGCATATTTCATATCGTGACGCGGCCCTTTGGTACGGCACCGACAAGCCCGACCTGCGCAACCCGATCAAGATGCAGGATGTATCAGAGCATTTTCGCGGTTCAGGCTTTGCGATTTTTGCCAAGCTGCTGGAGCAGGACGGCACCGAAATCCGCGCTATCCCCGCGCCCAAGGGCGGCAGCCGCAAATTCTGTGATCGCATGAATGCATTCGCGCAGAAAGAGGGTCTGCCGGGGATGGGGTATATCTTCTGGCGCGACGGTGAAAACGGCATGGAAGCTGCCGGACCGCTGGCCAAGAATATCGGCCCCGATCGAACCGAGGCCATTCGCCTGCAGCTTGGGCTTGGCAAGGGCGATGCGGCGTTCTTCCTCGGCGGCAAGCCCTCGGTCTTTGAACGGGTTGCCGGCAAGGCGCGGACTGTCATTGGGGACGAGCTTGGCCTGACTGATCAGAACCGGTTTGCCTTTGCCTGGATCGTCGATTTCCCGATGTACGAGGCGGATGAGGAAAGCGGCAAGATCGACTTTAGCCATAACCCGTTCTCGATGCCCCAAGGCGGGCTTGAGGCGCTGAATGGCGATCCGCTTGGCGTTCTCGGCTATCAATATGACCTGAGTTGTAACGGCTACGAGCTTATTTCGGGGGCCATCCGGAACCACAAGCTTGATATCATGATCAAGGCGTTTGCGCTTGCGGGCTATGACGAGGCCGAGGTGCGCAAGCGCTTTGGCGGCATGGTCAACGCCTTCCAGTATGGCGCGCCGCCCCATGGTGGCTGTGCGGCGGGCATTGACCGGATCGTGATGTTGCTGGCCAACACCGCCAACATCCGCGAAGTCATCATGTTCCCGATGAACCAACGCGCCGAAGACCTGATGATGAACGCGCCGTCTGATCCGACCAGCGATCAGCTGATGGAGCTTGGCCTGCGGGTGATCCCACAGGAATAAGCGGCAAACCACGTGGTAAACGCGGCCTTTCCTTTGGCGCGGCATGGGTGCATGCTCGCGCCAAAGGATTTATGTAAAAGGCTTTTTTATGCTGCAAGACCGCCCTGTTGGCCCAAAGCTGAACAATTGGAAGGAACCGCCCGCGCCGGAGGGGGTGCCGCTTGTCGGGCAATATGCGGCGCTGGAACGGCTTGATGCCGATCACCATGCCTCTGATCTGCACCGGGCCAATAGCGCCAGCGATGCGATCTGGGATTATATGCCCTACGGTCCGTTTTCTTCGGCTGCGCAGTATCACCGCTGGGCGCGTCAGATCACGGCCGGGCAGGACCCGCTGTTTTACGCGATCACAAATCTCGACACCGGCCAATTGGGCGGCGTGGCAAGCTATCTTCGGATCACGCCGCAATCGGGCAGCATCGAGGTCGGGCACATCAACCTTTCGCCCCCGCTGCAACGTACGCGCGCGGCGACCGAGGCGATGTTTCTTATGATGAAATGGGCATTCGAGGCGGGCTATCGCCGCTATGAATGGAAATGTGACGCGCTCAACATGCCGTCGCGTCGCGCCGCACAGCGTTTGGGCCTTAGCTATGAGGGCATTTTCCGACAGGCCACCGTGGTCAAGGGGCGCAATCGTGACACCGCCTGGTTTGCCGCGATTGACGCCGAATGGCCCGCCCTGCAAGAGGCCTTTCAAATCTGGCTGGCGCCATCGAATTTTGACGCGCAGGGCCAGCAACGCGAAAGCCTGAGCAGCCTGACCCGCCTTGTGCGGGCCGCCGGTGATCCTGCGCAGGGTTAGCCCAGGGCGCGGACCTTAAATCGCCATCCGGTTCTGCAAGCGCTTTCCGATCAGCCCGACCATCGGCGCCACAGCATCCGCGCCGTTATCCCCAGCAAGCTTTGTTGCGGCCTGCGCCAGTGCGCCATCGGAGGCCGATTGCGCCACGCCTTCCAGAAACTGCGAGATATAGGACAGCACCGGCGCGTCATGCCCGCCGTCAAGCAGGTTCAGCACGTGTTCCAGGTCGTCCCGGTATGCCAGCGGATCAGGGCTTATGACCTCATCGGTGATCGCATAAGGCCCGTTCGGGCGGCGGTCTTCGGGCAGGTGGCGCAGGATCTGTTGTTGAAAGGTGCCAAGGCTCTCCATCGGTTTATGCAGGAACCCATCCGCCCCCGCCGCCATCGCGGTGGCTTCGGCGGTTGGATTGCCGCTTGTGGCGACAATGACGCCGACGCGCGGCGTGGCACGATCAAGTTCTTCGATAAGGTCGGCCCCCGACCCATCCGGCAGGCCAAGGTCAATGATCACCACCGAGGGGCGATAAACCTGAAGGTGGCGTCGCGCCGACCGCAGGCAATCCGCCCGCCTGATCCGCGCACCGCTGCGCAAACACATAAGGCGCAATGCTTCGCTGGCATAGCGGCTGTCTTCGACCGCAAGAACTGTCATGCCCAAAAGTGGGCGGCTGTTTGTGGGCGCGCGCTGTGGCACAAGACTGTCGAGATCATTCATCAGGCTGATCCTTTGTTAAACCGGGTCCGGACAGGATTACGCAGGGATGGTGAACGCGGGGTTAATGCGCGGGTTGCGTCGCCCTGTCGCTTGTCAGCCGACCTTTGCACCCCCATAACACATCCAAACCAGATGAAAGGAACCAGCCATGATCGGACGCCTCAATCACGTTGCAATCGCCGTGCCGGATCTGACCGCCGCCGCCGACCAATACCGCACCGCGCTTGGCGCCAAGGTGGGCGCGCCGCAGGACGAGCCCGACCACGGGGTCACTGTTATCTTTATCGAATTGCCCAATACCAAGATCGAATTGCTGTATCCTTTGGGAGAAAACAGCCCGATCAACGGGTTTTTGGAAAAAAATCCGGCGGGGGGTATTCATCACATCTGTTACGAGGTTGACGATATTCTGGCCGCCCGCGAACAACTTTTGAAATCCGGCGCCCGCGTGCTTGGCACGGGCGAGCCAAAGATTGGCGCCCATGGCAAGCCGGTGCTGTTTCTGCACCCCAAAGATTTCAACGGCTGCCTTGTCGAGTTGGAGCAGGTCTAATGGGAATCACCTCTGGCATCGTTCTTTTCGCAGTGATCTGGTTCATGACGTTTTTCATCGTGATCCCGATTCGTATCCAGACGCAGGGGGATTTGAACAAGGTCGTGCCCGGCAC
>CBDTZA010000216.1:0-4327 GCA_965364785.1 uncultured Roseovarius sp.
GTGCAATCTCTTCGGCGGCGGCCATCACATAGGTCAGGTCCGCATGCCCATCACCGCGCCGTGTCGGCGTGCCAACGGCGATAAAAACCGCCTCGGCCCCGTCAACCGCCGCCACAAGATCGGTGGTAAAGGTCAGGCGCCCCGCCTCGACATTCTTGGCCATAAGCGCATCAAGACCCGGCTCGAAGATCGGCACCTCGCCGCGTTCCAGCATGGCGATCTTGTCAGGATTTTTGTCAACGCAGACCACGTCATGGCCGAAATCCGAAAAACAGACCCCGGAGACAAGCCCGACATATCCGGTCCCGATCATTGCAATTTTCATATTCAATACCCCTGACTGTCACCGCCGACCTTGACCTGTAATGCGGCGCACTGGCAAGAGTGTCAACGATCACCCAACGCGGCAAATCGCCAATCTCACAGCCATTGGACAGTACCGGCCCGGCGCTGTAAGAGGGCATAAATGGCGCGGGGGCACTGGCCCCTGAAGATCATCCGCAGGAGCAAATCTATGGGTCAGAAACTCTTTGGAACCGATGGCGTACGCGGGCGCGCAAACAGCTGGCCAATGACTGCGGATATGGCGCTGCGGCTTGGCGCTGCGGCCGGGCGGTATTTTCGCCGCGACCAGCATGAGCACCGCGTCGTCATCGGCAAGGATACGCGCCTGTCGGGTTACATGATCGAATACGCGCTGACGGCCGGTTTCACCTCGACCGGTGTGAACGTTCTGTTGCTCGGGCCGGTGCCCACCCCGGCAATCGGATACCTGACCCACAGCATGCGCGCCGATGTCGGCGTGATGATTTCCGCCAGCCACAACCCCGCAAGCGACAATGGGATCAAGCTGTTTGGCCCCGATGGATTCAAGCTTAGCGATGAGGCCGAGGCGGGTATCGAGGCGCTGCTGAATAGCGGCGTCGCCCCGGCAGCCCCCGACAACATCGGCCGCGCCAAGCGCCTTGATGACGCGCGCGGGCGCTATGTGGAATATGCCAAAACCACCTTTCCGCAGCGCAAGCGTCTTGATGGGCTGCGCATCGTTCTGGATTGCGCCAATGGCGCCGCCTATCGCACCGCCCCCGAGGTTCTGTGGGAGTTGGGCGCCGAGGTGATTACCATGGGCGTCGAGCCTGACGGCTATAACATCAACCTCGACTGTGGCTCGACCAAGCCCGAAGGCGCGGCGCGCCGGGTGCTGGAAACCCGCGCCAATCTTGGCATTTGCCTTGATGGTGATGCCGACCGCGTTGTGCTGATCGACGAACAGGGCAAGATTGCCGATGGCGATCAGCTCATGGCGTTGATTGCCACCCGTTGGGCAAAAGACGGGCGTCTTGCGGGCAATGCCCTTGTGGCGACGGTAATGTCGAATCTGGGGTTGGAACGGCACCTGAATGCGCAGGGGATTGACCTCAAGCGGACCGCAGTCGGGGATCGCTATGTGGTCGAGGAAATGCGCGCCAGCGGTCATAACCTTGGCGGCGAGCAATCCGGTCATATCGTGATGACCGATTTCGCCACCACCGGCGACGGCCTGATCGGGGCACTGCAATTTCTGGCGGCGATGGTCGAAACCGGCCAAAAGGCCAGCGACCTTGTGCAGGTATTCGACCCGGTGCCACAACAATTGATCAACGTCCGCTTTACCAAGGGCAAGGCTCCACTCAAGACTGACGCGGTGCAGGCGGCCATTGAGGGTGCTGAAAAAGAGCTAGGCAGCGACGGGCGGCTTTTGATCCGTGAATCGGGCACCGAGCCGCTTATTCGCGTGATGGCAGAGGCGCTTGATCCGGGCGTTCTGGAGCGGGTGATGCAAACGGTCGTCAAAGCCGTGCGTCAGGAAAGCTAGGGCTTACCGCCTCGCCCTGCGTATTTGCAGGGTGGCCACCTCATCGACTGCGTCATCCGCCAGAATAACCCCAAACAGGGTGCGTGCCTGATCAATCGTATAGCGCCCAAGGCGCACGTCCTCGGCCACCGCCAATAGGTCGCGTGCAAACGGGTCACCATAGCCACCACCACCCGGCGTGCGCACATGCACGCGGTCGCCGGGGCCAAGCGGGATATCCTGTTCTTTTGACAGATGTTCTGGCGTATAGGGCGTACCGCCGCGCCAGACGGTCACCTCGTTGGGCGCGCCATCGCCCCCGCCAAGCGCGCCTTGCGGGCCAAACCGGCCATGATCCATTACAAAACTTGCCTGCGCAGTGCCGCGCCGCAATTCAACCTCGTACTCAAGCCCGAAGCCGCCGCGAAATTTCCCGGCCCCGCCAGAGCCTTCGCGCAGCCCATAGTGGTGATAAAGCACCGGATAGGCCTGTTCCATGATCTCGACCGGCGGCGCCTTGGATATCCCGATGGTCGAGCACCCGTTACTAAGGCCATCCCCCAAAGCAGAGCCGCCATAGCCACCGCCAGACAGCTGATACATCACGAAATCGCGGCCCTTTTCGGGGTCATGCCCGCCTAGCGCAAAATTGCCGCTGGTGCCGGCGGGGGCGGCGGTCACCCGATTGGGCAAGGCGCGCACCAGCGCGGCAAAGACCGCCTCGGCGATCCGCTGACTAACCTCTGCGGCACAGCCAGAGACCGGGCGCGGATAATGCGCATCAAGAAACGTGCTCTCGATCCCCGTCACGCGCAGCGGCTCGAACGCGCCGGCGCTGATTGGCACCTCGGGGAAAATATGGCGCATCGCCAGATAGACCGAAGAGAGCGTGGTGGCGCGCACCGAATTCATCGGCCCCCGGCAGGGCGCACTTGAGCCGGTGAAATCAAACAACAGATCCTCGCCCGCGCGCGTCACACTTAGCTTGATTTCAAGCGGCTCGTTGACCACCCCGTCGCTATCGACATAGGCGCTTGCGCGGTGCGGCCCCGGTGTGATGCCATCAATGAAACTGCGCATCTGCGCCGCGGCGCGCAGGCGCAATTCGGCAATCGCCGCGCTCACCACATCATCGCCATAGCGATCGAGCAGCGCATCAAGTCGCGCCGCGCCAAGGTCAAGCGCCGCCGCCTGCGCCGTGACATCGCCAATCCGCTGATCGGCGATGCGGATGTTGGAGCAGATGATGCTGTAAATCTCTGTATCCATCGTGCCGCGCTTGAACAGCTTTACCGGCGGCAGCCGCAGCCCCTCTTGTTCGACCGAGGTCGCCGAGGCCGAAAACCCGCCCGGCACGGCGCCACCCGTATCGGGCCAATGGCCGGTATTGGACAGCCAGCAAAACAGCGCGCCACCCCGGTAATAGGGCCGCGCAAAGCGCACATCCATCAGATGCGTGCCGCCCAGATAGGGATCGTTGACGATATAGATGTCGCCCGGTTCAGGCGCGCCAACCCGTCCCTCTTTGATCATCGCAATCAGGGTGCGAGTGGAATATTGCATGGTGCCGACAAAGACCGGCAAACCGCCCACGCCCTGGGCAATCAACGCGCCATCCACGGCGTCATATATCCCGTCAGAGCGGTCATTCGCCTCGGCGATCACCGGTGAAAAGGCGGCGCGCGAAAACGCCAGATCCATCTCGTCGCAGACCTGTTGCAGGCCCGCCTGAATGACCGACAGGGTGATCGGATCAAGCGTCATCGTCCTGCCTCCCGATATGAATGATGATATTGCCATGTGCGTCGCCAGTGGCCCGGTCGCCCGGCTCGATCAGGGTGGTGGTGTCCATCTGCTCGATCACCGCCGGGCCTTCCATCTCAAAGGCAAGCGGCAGGTGATCGCGCCAATAGATCGCCACATCATGCCATTCACCGCCAAAATAGACCCGCCGCCGCCCGGTTTCGGCCTCGCCCAAGGTCGCGCGGCGGCCAGATGGATCAATCAGCGTCGACAGATCAAGCGGCGCGCGCGCCCCGATCACCGAGCAATTGGCATTGACCAGATTGGCCCGGATATCGGCAAGCCTGACCCGGAAACGGTTGAAATAGGCGGCCTCGAACAGCGCGTGCAGCGTGGCATTATCAACCTCCGGCCCCGGCAGATCGACCCGGAGAAGATGGGTCTGGCCGATGAACTGCATATCGACCGAATAAAGATAGCGCCGCCCGCGCAACTTGATCGTTTCGCGGTCGATCAGGCGGTCGCCCTCTGCCGCCTGTGCGGCGAACACCCCGGCCAAGGCCCCGTCGGGCAAGGCATCCAGTGGCGTGTTCAGCGTGCGCACGAAATCATGCCGCAGATCGGCCACGACACAACCGATGGCATTGGTGATGCCGGGCCGCGCGGGCACCAGAACCCGCGGCAGCCCCAGTTCTCGTGCCAGGGCGGCGGCATGCAACGGCCCGGCGCCGCCAAAGGCAAACAGCGCGA
>CBDTZA010000217.1:0-4325 GCA_965364785.1 uncultured Roseovarius sp.
GCCGTTGCCCAAACCGTCGAATTCAAAGCCTTCGAGGGCTTCGACAACGGCACATGGGTTGAACGAGCCGGCACGGGCAACCGCATCAGCATAAAGCAGCGTTTGTGCATAGCATGTCTGCGCCGCCTGGCTGGGCGGGAAGCCATACTTTTCGCCAAACGACTGAACAAAGGCGTTTGTACCTGTATAGCGCGCGCCCATCTGGGTCTCGAGTTTCCAGTCCCAGTTCTGCGACCCAACAATACCGGCGATGTTTTCGCCCGCACCGCGTGCCATCAGCTCGGAATAGAGCGGTACGACGATCTCGAAGTTCTTGCCGTTGACCTGCTTGTCGCGCAGACCAAACTGAACCGCGTTGGTCAGCGAGTTCACCATGTTTCCGCCGTAATGGTTCAGAACCAGAACATCGGCACCAGAGTTCAGCACAGGCGCGATATAGGACGAGAAATCCGTCGCGGCGAGCGGCGTGCGCACGTCGTTGATGGTCTCCCAACCCATGGCTTCTGTTGCAGCCTGGATCGATTCCTGCTGTGTCCAGCCCCATGTGTAGTCAGCTGTCAGGCTATAGACCTTGCGGTCATCGCCATAAAGGTTCTTGAGAACCGGTGCCAAAGCGGCAGCAGACATGTAGGCGTTAAAGAAGTGACGGAAGCCGTTGGCTTTCTTGTCTTTGCCGGTGGTGTCATTCGAGTGGGTCAGCCCCGCCATGAAGATCACGCCGGCCTCTTGGCACAGGCCTTGCACAGCCACAGCCACGCCCGAGCTTGATCCGCCAGTGATCATGATCGCGCCGTCTTTTTCGATCATCGACTTGGCCGATGCGCGGGCCGCGTCCGATTTGGTTTGCGTATCGCCAGTGACGAATCCAACCTTCTTGCCCAGGATGCCGTTGCCTTGCAGGGCTTTGGAGCTGAAAGTGTTCATCATGCCGCCATCGCCGCCACCGTTCAGGTGTTCAACAGCAAGCTGATAGGCGCGCAGTTCGTCTGCACCCTCTTCAGCATAGGGGCCGGATTGGGGAACGTTAAAGCCGAGGGTCACGGTGTCGCCGGTCGGGTCGTTGGTGAAAGCCGAGGCGCTGGATGCCGTAAAG
Source organism: uncultured Roseovarius sp. (assembly GCA_965364785.1). Classification (GTDB taxonomy): domain Bacteria; phylum Pseudomonadota; class Alphaproteobacteria; order Rhodobacterales; family Rhodobacteraceae; genus Roseovarius. The sequence goes on from CBDTZA010000217.1 coordinate 1,094, forward strand.
ATCGTCGGCAGAGCAAGGCCGGCACCAGCGAGGGCGCTGGTCTTCATCAGGCCCCGACGAGTCAGGTTCGAATTGGACATGGATTCCTCCCATTAATATATCTTGGGAAGGGCCTCCTCTTGCGCCTCCCCAAATGGCACAGTCGTGCATTTATAGTATGAGGCGTGGTAAGAAAATTACGCAACAACTGCTTTCAACGGAACAATTGTTTTGTAAATTTATAGACAGAAGTGGCGGGAATGTTGTAAAGAAAATTTCAACTGCGGCATGAAGTCGCTCGAAACACAGGGAAATTCGGATGCCGGAGCGGCTGATGATCGGGACACGGATCAGGGAACGGCGTGTTCTCGGGGGTATACGCCAATCCGATCTGGCACGGCAGGCGGGCATATCGCCCTCTTACCTCAATCTGATCGAACATAACCGGCGCAGAATCGGCGGCAAAACTCTGCTCAAGCTGGCCGAAGTGCTGAATGTCGAACCCACCCTGTTGTCCGAAGGGGCCGAGGCCACGCTGATCGCGGACCTGCGCGAAGCGGCGGGCGAGCAGGATGATATCGGCGCCGAACTCAGCCGGGTCGAGGAATTCGCCGGCCGGTTTTCGGGCTGGGCAAAATTGCTGGCCGATCTCTATCGGCGCAACGAGGCGCTGGAGCGGACCATCGAAACCCTGACTGACCGGCTTGCGCATGATCCCTATCTGGCCGATTCGCTGCACGAGGTGATCTCGGCGGTGACGGCGATCCGCTCTACCGCCTCTATTCTGGTCGAGACCGAGGCGCTTGAACCGGAATGGCAGAACCGCTTTCACCGCAATATCAACGAAGACAGCAGGCGTCTCACTGAGGGCGCGCAATCCCTGGTGCGCTATCTTGAGGGCGCGCCGAACACGGATGCCGAAATCAAGTCGCCACAGGATGAAATGCACGCCTTCATGGCCGCGCGCGGTTTTCATTTCCCCGAGCTTGAGCGGGACATGGCGGGACCACGGGATGTGACGCGGCTGATTGAGGGCGCAGCGCAGGACCTGTCGAGCCCGGCGCAAAGTCTTGCGCGCGATGTGTTGCTGCGCTACCTCGCGGATGCCCGCACCCTGCCGCTTGAGCCGTTGCTTGGCTGGATATCACGTGTCGGGCTGCAACCAGATCGCCTGTCGGAGGCGAGCGGGGTTGATCTGGCCACGCTGTTCCGGCGTCTGGCGGTTTTGCCGGAAGAGACGGTCGGCCCGGTTGGCCTTGTGATCTGTGACGCCTCCGGCTCGCTGGTGTTTCGCAAACCCTTTGAGGGGTTTGCCATGCCGCGGATCGCCGGGGCCTGCACGCTCTGGCCGCTGTTTCAGGTATTGGCACAGCCCCAGACCCCGCTTCGGATGCGTCTCAAACAGGTCGGGCGCGGCACCGAGACGGTCGAGGCACTGGCCGTATCGGCCCAGGTGGTGGCCCCGAGCTTTGATCGCCCGGCCTTGATGCAGGCGCATATGCTGTTGCTGCCCGACCGGCCAGAGGCCGGCACCACGCCGCTGCGTGAGGTTGGGGTAAACTGTCGGATATGTTCGCTGGCCGATTGCATTGCGCGGCGCGAACCCTCAATCATTTCAGAGGGCTTTTGACAGGGCGTGATAGTTTGAGGATAGTTATGTGGCGGCTCAGCCGTTACGACATCGGAGGGGAGACCGGTTGCATGGGAAAAAAGGTTCTGCTGATCGAGGATGAGCCCAATATCATTGAGGCGGTCAGCTTTATCCTGTCGCGGGACGGCTGGGAGGTGAAAACCCATTCCAACGGGCATGATGCGATGCAGGTGGTGCGGATGCGTGCGCCCGACCTGATCATTCTGGATGCGATGCTGCCGGGGAAAAGCGGCTTTGACATCCTGACGGAAATTCGCGCCGATGAAGTGTTTGGCGCAACGCCGGTTCTGATGCTCACGGCGCGCGGCCAGACCAAGGATCGCGAGATGGCCGAACGTGCCGGCGTCAGCCAATATATGACCAAGCCGTTTTCCAATGCCGATGTGCTGGCCGCAGTGCGCGCGCTTGTAACCCCATGAGCCCCGAACGCGGCCCGGTCTTTCTGGCGCGGCGCACGTATCGGCGCCGCCGTCTGGCCGATGCGGCGCGGCTTTTGCCAATCATCGGCACCGTCCTGATCTGTATCCCGCTGTTGTGGCAGGGCGAGGGGGCCGCAGGCGCCACCCGCACCACCACTGCGATGTTTTATATCTTTGGGCTTTGGGTGCTTTTGGCGCTGACCGCCGGAATCATCTCGCGGTATTTGCGCGCTGCTGAAACTCAAGAGCCACCGCGCGGGGCAGGGGATTAGGCCATGGCGATCCTCAATGTGCTTGTTCTGGTCTGTGTGCTTTATGTGGTGTTTCTGTTCGCCGTGGCCTTTGGCGCCGATCGCGCGGCGCGGCACGGACGCGGCAAGTGGCTGCGCTCACCCTATGTCTACACGCTGTCCCTGTCGATCTATTGCACCGCCTGGACGTTTTATGGCGCGGTTGGCTTTGCCGCGCGCTCTGGGCTTGAATATGTGACGATCTATCTGGGGCCGACGCTTGTGATGATCGGCTGGTGGTGGACCCTGCGCAAGATGGTGCGGGTCGGGCGCAGTCAGCGGATCACATCCATCGCCGACCTGATCTCGTCGCGCTATGGCAAGTCGAACCTGCTGGCGGTGTTCGTGACCATTCTGGCGGTGATTGGCGTCACGCCCTATATTGCGCTGCAACTGCAATCGGTGACGCTGTCGTTTGCGGCATTCTCTGAGACGGAACACGTCGGCAACGCCCTGCCGGATATGCAATCAACGGCGCTTTGGGTCGCAATGGGCCTTACGCTTTTCACAATCCTGTTCGGCACCCGCAACCTTGATGCCAATGAACGCCATCACGGCGTGGTGATGGCCATTGCGGTCGAGGCGGTGGTCAAGCTCTGCGCGCTTCTGGCGGTCGGAATTTTCGTGGTCTGGGGCCTGTCGGGCGGGGTGCCTGAAACACTGGCCCGGATCGACGCCTCAGAGATCGCCCGCTGGGAGGTGCCCGGCAGCCGTTGGGTCGGCCTTACCATGCTGTCGGCGGCGGCGTTTTTGTGTCTGCCGCGCATGTTTCAGGTGATGGTGGTTGAAAACGAGGATGAGGGTCACCTGCGCACCGCCGCCTGGGCGTTTCCGACCTATATGATGCTGATGAGCCTGTTCGTGGTGCCGATTGCGGCGGTGGGCCTAGACAT
>CBDTZA010000218.1:0-4320 GCA_965364785.1 uncultured Roseovarius sp.
AATATCGACCAGACCATGGCCGAGCGGGTGATAACCTCGGACCATGTCGAGGGGAGGCCAAAGACAAAGCGGGCGGTGACCTGATAGAGCGCCAGCGATGTGGCAATCACCAGAAAGAGCATCGACAGCCGCAGGGCAATGCCCGTGGTCAGATCCTCGAATTTCAAAAACAGGCCCATGCAGTTCCCCCGGTCCCCAGTGACAAAAGAACCGGCGCAGAGCGGGCTGCGCCGGTTCAATCTTTCAAAGACGTTTACTTGACGGCTTGAATACGCTCAACCATTTCGGTGCCATATTGGTCGGTATAGACACTATAGGACGAGGCCGCGGCCAGTTTGGCAAAGGGGGCCTTGTCGATATCGGTGATCACCTCCATGCCGTTTTCACGCAGCAGGGCCACGCCGGCCTCTTCAAGGCGGTTCACTTCGGCGCGGGTCGCGGCGGCCGAGGCATCGGCGGCGGCCTTGAACCAGCCGCGCTGTTCATCGCTCAGGCTATCAAGCAGAACCGGCGAAGCCAGCACGACGGCGGGCGAATAGACGTGGCCCGTCAGCGAGACGTATTTCTGCACCTCCCAGAATTTCGACGCAGTGATCACCGTGATCGGGTTTTCCTGACCATCGACAACGCCTTGTTGCAAGGCGGTGAACAACTCTGGAAAGGCCATCGGGGTCGGCGAGGCGCCCATGCCTTCAAAGGCGGCCATATGAACCTTGTTTTCCATCGTCCGCAGCTTGAGCCCGGCAAGATCGGCGGGGGTGCGCACCGGATGCTGTGAGTTGGTCACATGGCGAAAGCCGTTTTCCGACCAGGCCAGACCGACAAGGTTGTTCTCGCCAATCTTGGCCAGCAGTTCCTGACCGATTTCGCCGTCAAGCGTGGTGCGCGCATGGGCGTAATCGCGAAACAGGAACGGCAGGTCGAGCGCATAGATTTCCGGCACGAAGTTGCCAAGCGGACCGGTCGAGGTGATCACCACATCAAGCGAGCCGATCTGAAGCCCCTCGATCATGTCACGCTCGCCGCCAAGCTGACCTGCGGGGGCCTGTTCGCCGGTAAAGGTGCCGCCCGAAAGCTCGGTCAGGGTGTCGATAAAGGCCTGTGCGCCAACGCCGTAATGCGAGGCGGTCGAGAGCGCGTGGCCGACGACGATGTTTTGCTGGGCATGGGCCGAGGTGGCCATGACAGCGGCGACAACTGCGCCGGTTAGGAAATGTTTCATTGGTGTCCTCCCTGGAAACGATGGTGGTTAGGTCTGGCTCAGGCCCATGTCTCGCATGTGATCCTGAACAAGGTTGGCAAACTCTGGGTCTGGAGTAAAGCCAAGCGCACGGGCGCGGGGCGTGATGATTTCGCCCGGCCAGCTCTTGACGATAGCGGCAATTGTGGCGTCGGGGGTGGGTTTGACCCGGTCGGCAACCGCATCCCCGGCCACGCGGCGCAGGGTATCAAGCATCTCGCCAACGGTCACTGTAATGCCGGGCAGGGTGATTGTCGTGTCGCCCCCAAGCGCGCCCTGTTCAAGGCCACAAGCCGCAAGCGTGTACTCAAGCGCCTTGGCGGGCGAGGCGAGATGCAGCCGCAGATCGCGCCCGACCGGTAAAGCCGCCTCTTGCCCGGCCAAGGGCTCGCGGATGATGCCGCTGGCAAAGCTTGAGGCGGCCTTGTTTGGCGCACCAGGGCGCACGGATATGGTGGGAAACCGCAGGCTGCGCCCAAGGATAAAGCCCTTGCGCGTGGCGTCGCGCACCAGCAATTCACCGATCAGCTTTTGCGTGCCATAGGACGACCGCGGCGCGGGCAGGGTGTCCTCGGATATGGTGTTGTTGTCCGCGCAGGAAAATACCGCGACAGAGGAGGAAAAGAGAAACACCGGCGGGCGCGCCATGGCGCGACAGGCAGTGATCAGGTCGATGGTCGATTGCAGGTTCACCGCCATGCCAAGGTCAAAATCTGCCTCGGCCTGACCCGAAACGACGGCGGCAAGGTGGATCACCAGATCAGGCGCATCCCCGGTGATGCGCGCCAAGGTTTCGGGCGAAGACAGCGCGCCGGGCAGGGCATGCACACGGCGATGCGTGGCGGCAAGATCCGCCAGCGGCCCCTCTGCCATGTCTGCGGCAAGGATCGCCGCGATGCGTCGCTCTTGTCCGTTCAGGATAAGCGTATCACGACCGGCAAGCGCGCCGACAACCATACGACCAATGAAACCAGCAGCGCCGGTGACGAGTATTCGCAAATCTCCATCCTCCCGGGCGGTAAGCTGGCACTCAATGACAGCGCTGTCAATAGGGGCGTATTTAGGCCTGAAAGACGAATTTTTTTCGTGAAAATAAATGACAGCACTGTCATTTCCCGGCATTATAACCCGCGTCATGGATGATCAAGACACCCCCAGCACGGCCCCGCCAGAGCGCCGCCCGACCCTGTCGCAGGTGGCCGCCGTCGCCGGCGTCAGCGAAATCACCGCCAGTCGCGCCATGCGGGGCGGTGGTCTTGTGGCCAAAGCGACGGCGGACAAGGTGCAAGCCGCCGCGCGCGACCTCAACTATGTGCCCAACCGTTTGGCGGGCGCGCTTGCGGGCGGGCCCTCGCGTCAGGTCGGGGTGATCCTGCCATCGCTCTCAAACAGCGTGTTTGCCGATGTTCTCAAAGGTCTTGAGGATCGCCTTGAAGATGCCGGCTATCAGCCGGTTCTGGGCATCTCGAACTATGATCCGCTGCGCGAAGAGCGGCTTATCCAGAACCTCTTGTCCTGGCGCCCCGCCGGGGTGGTGATTGCGCCGACGGACATGACAGAGGGCAGCCGCGCCTTACTTGTGCGTGCGGGGCTACCGGTGGTTGAGATCATGGATATCGACGCGCCGCCAACCGATATGGCGGTCGGAATTTCACACCTCTCGGCGGGGCGCGCGATGGCGCATTACCTGTTGGGACGCGGGTATAAACGCTTTGCCTATCTCGGCCATGCGATTGACAGCGACCTGCGCGCGATGGCGCGACTTGAGGGGTTTCGCACCGCCCTTGGCGAGGCCGGACAGGCGCTTGCGCACTGTCTGACACTTGGTGGGCCATCCTCGGTCACTCTCGGGCGCGAGGGGCTGGCGCGGCTTTTGGCCGAGGCCGAGCAGCCCCCCGATCTGGTCTATTTCTCAAATGACGACATGGCGGTGGGCGGGGTGTTTCACTGTATGGCGGCCGGGATATCGGTGCCCGATGATTTGGCGCTGGCGGGGTTCAACGGGCTTGATATAGGTCAGGCCTTGCCGGTGCCCCTGACCACGATCGCCTCCAATCGCGCCGCCATCGGCACCGAGGCTGCGCGGCGCCTTCTGGAGCGGTTCAAGGGCGGCACGCCTGAAAAGGTCAGCGATGTCGGCTTTCGCCTTGTGCCCGGCAAAACTGCCTGAGCGGGGTCAGGGCCTGGTCAAGCGCCATTCCTGCTTATCGTGATCATAACGCACCATGCGCGCCACGTCTCGATACAGGCACTCAGGTGGGCATCATCAATCTCTTTGCCGCCGGAGTCTTTTCTTGAGAAAGACGGCGGTATTGACGTTACGATGGGACAGCTAAGGACACACGAGAGGTGCGCCTTCGTTTTGCCAGACGTGCGACAGCGCTGATCCGTGGGTCTTTGGACGTGCCCCTCTGTCATCTCCGATCCTTTTCCAACCCGAGATCGGCGCGCAATTGGGCGCGGGCGCGGGCCAGCCGCGACATCACCGTGCCGGGCGCAAGGCCGGTGCGTCGAGCGAGGTCGGCGGGGCTGGTTTCACCCGCCGCCACCAGCCGCATAAGCCGCTCTTGCGCCGGGGGAAGGCGTGACATGGCGCGGCGCACCTCGCTCAGGGCACAGGCGTCAAATGCGTCGGGCAGGGTGATATCCATCACCTCTGGCGCACCAAGCGGGATCTGGTCACGGCGCAGCCGCTGACGGTGCTGATTGCGCAGCGCGGTCATCGCATAGGCGCGCAGATCGTCAATCTCGGCACCAGCATCAAGCCGGATGCAGAGCTTCAACAGCACCTCCTGGCACAGATCCTGAGCACGATCCGCGTCGCGGGTCAGGCGACGGGCCACGCGCAGCAGGTCGGGCATCAGGGCAATCAGGGGATCGGGGCAGGGATCGGGGCATGGCATGGCATGGCAACCTCATGAGATCGTCTGCCTGAGTTTTGCGACCTTCCTTGCGCGCTTTCAAATGGGCAGATTCCGCCGACGCCGCCGCAAGGGCCTTTTTGGGCAAGCCTTCGCCTGTTCGCAGCGCGCCAATAGGCGGGGCCTCGCGCGCCCGCCCCCGGCAGCGCCATCGGCGGG
>CBDTZA010000219.1:0-4315 GCA_965364785.1 uncultured Roseovarius sp.
TATCAATGCTGGGCACGTAAACGCCGGGCTTGGCGATCACCACGGTGATGCCTGTCCGCGCATTGGGTGCGCCACAGATGATCTGGGTCTGACCATCATCAGTTTCCACCTGACAAATCCGGAGCCGGTCGGCATCCGGGTGCGGCTCGGCCTTGATGACCTTGCCGATGGTAAACTCTGCCAGGCGGCTGGCGGGGTCTGAAACGCCCTCTACCTCCAGGCCAAGGTCGGTCAGCGCCTCGGTGATCTCGTCAACCGTGGCCGTGGTGTCTAGGTGATCTTTCAGCCATGACATTGTGAATTTCATGTGCGTTCATCCGCCTGTAAATCTTGGGTCAGCACAGGCTTTACCGGATATGTCTGATATGGAAAACCCCGCATCGCTGCGGGGTTTCATAATCATGCGTTGGATTGGCCGGGTTGATGCGGGCCTTAAGCCGTCCAGCGACCCGAGAAATCGAACGCGCTGTCATAACCGAACAGAGCGACAGAACCGCCGGTATGCAGGAACACGACCCGCTCGCCCTTTTTGAAATGACCCTTGCGGATCAGGTCGATAAAGCCGGCCGCGCCCTTGGCCGAATAAACCGGATCAAGCAGGATTGCCTCAAGTTCGGCGAACATCTTGATCGCCTCGATGCCGCTCTCGGTCGGAATGCCATAGCCTTCGCCGACGTAATCGGTGTTGGCGACAACATCTTCACGGCTGACCACACCGGGGCAGCCAAGCTTTTCGGCGGTCGCAACGGCAAGGTTATAGATGCTCTCTTCCTGCTTGGCCTTGGGCGCACGCACGCCGATCCCCAGAAGCGGGATATTGGCATTCATCGCCTTCAGCCCGGTGATAAGGCCCGCCTGCGTGCCGGCGCTGCCGGTGGCATGGACGATGTGATCAATCTTGAGCGCGCGATCATTGAACTGTGCCAGCATCTCAAAGGCACAATTGACATAGCCCAACGCGCCTGTGGGGTTCGAGCCGCCACCGGGGATGGTATAGACGTTGCGCCCCTCGGCGCGAAACTTGTCAGCGACCGCCTCCATCTCGGCGTTCATGTCCAGACCCGGATCGCGCTTTTCGGTGGTGGCACCGTGCATATGGTCCAGCAAAACGTTGCCGTTATTGTTGTAATTGGCATTGTTAGAGCCTGTTCTGTCTTCCAGAAGCAAGTGACAGGCCATGCCAAGCTTGGCGGCGAATGCGGCGGTCTGACGGGCGTGGTTGGATTGGGTGGCGCCTTGCGTCATCACCAGATCAGCACCCTGAAGCTCGGCTTCGGCCATCAGGAATTCAAGTTTGCGGGTCTTGTTGCCGCCGGTCGAGAGGCCGGTGCAATCGTCGCGCTTGATCCAGATTTCCGGCCCGCCCAATTCGGCGGTCAGACGGTCCATCCGCTCTAGCGGAGTGGGCAGGTGGGCCATAAAGTGGCGGGGGTAACGGGCAAGATGCATCTGAGGTCTCCTATAAAATGCGTTTGGCGCAGAATATGTTGCAATAGATGAGCGGTCTAATGCTATTATCGCCATATATTATGCAACAAACGCAATATAGGGTCAGATATGCGGCTTGAATGGCTTGATGATATCCTTGCGGTGGCCGAGGCCGGATCGCTGGCGCGAGCCGCGCAAATGCGCCATGTCAGCCAATCCGCCTTTACCCGCCGCCTGCGCGCCATTGAAGAGGCGCTTGGCGTGCCGCTTTTTGATCGCCGCCGCAAGCCGGTGGTCCTTTTGCCCGAGATCGAGGCACAGGCCGGGGAAATGCGCGCACTGGCCACGCAGCTTCGCCATTTGCGCGAGGCTCTGACACAGACAAGCGGCGCGCGGGGTCTGACACTGGCCTGTCAGCATGCGATCACCACCACCCATTCGCCTGCCATCGTCAGCATTCTGACCGCTCAGGGCGGGCGTCCGGTACGGGTGCGTTCGGATAACCGCGCTGAGTGTCTGTTGCGGCTTTTGTCCGGCGAGGTTGATCTGGCGGTGGTTTACGGCGCGCCAGAGATTGCGCCCTTGACCCTGAACCGGGCGTTTGAACAGGTTTTGCTTGGCCGTGAGCGATTGATTCCCGTTGCGGTGCCGCGCCTGGCGCAGGGGGATGATCTGCCGTTTATCGGCTACCCGGCTGACGTGTTTCTTGGTCAGGTCATGGCGCGGGCGGTTTTGCCGGGGATTCCGGCGCATCGGGTGCTGCGACGGCGGGCGGAAACCGCTCTGACGCTGGCGGCGCGTGAATATGCCTGTCGCGGCATCGGGGTGGCGTGGCTGCCTGAAGGGATGGTGGCAGAAGATCTTAAATCCGGGCGCCTTGTTAGCCTGACCGAAAGCCTTCCAAGCCAACAGATGGAGCTTTGGATGATCCGCCTGTCGGATCGCCCTGACGATAGCTGGTCACATGATTGGGCGCGGCTTGTGGCGGCGCTGGCGCATCCGGCCTGAACGTCGCTTAACGCAAACGAGGCGAAGAAATCTCCGCCTCGTTCATTCGGGTTCAAGAGGTTGGTTTAGAACCTGAGCCCAAGGAAGATGGATGCTGAGTCTTCATCAACACCTTTGATCCCGAATTTGTTGTCGAAGTGGGTGTATTCGACACCAAGGTGGATCTTGTCTGCTTTGCGTCCCATCGCGTGGCCGATATCCCAACGGATTTGGGGAGAAAAGACAATCTGTTTTGAAACCCCTTTACCTTGCGAGCCGATAAAGTCGACAAAACCTTTTGCCAGGAATTTCTGCCCACCGATTTTAAATGGAGCGTCCCAGACCACTGTTACCTGATGGGTTGTGTCGAGGTTTCTGTTGAAGGGATCTTCGAAATTATCATAGGCATAGACGCCCAATGTCAAAACGCGGAAACCCGGAACGTTCAGGCCGAGGCGAGGACCGGCCAGACCGATAGAAACGTCGGTACCTTGGTTGAGCGCGACGCCAAAATCCAAACCTTTGATCAGACTGCCCTCGCCAAAGTCCAGGCCTAAATTGCTGCCATGAAAGTGGTAATAAATCTCGCCGTATTGATCGCTCTCGTCGCGACCGGCTACCTTGTTGTTGTTCTCGTCATGGAAAAAATCGACAAAGAAGAAAAGATCGCCGATGTCATTGGTCGAGAAATGATCCAGCGTGATAATTTCGCGTTGGGTTGTCTGAGAGAACCCGTCGCCAAAATTGGCGTTGCTGCCCATTTTGAAGCCATCACCAAAATGCAGCTGCACCTCGGTGGTGGAAAAGCCGGCATATGCGGCGTTGCCTGCGGCCAGCCCAGCAACAAGAGCCAGCCCGCCAAGCAGATTTCCGATCTGTGTTTTCATTTTCCCTGTCCCGTAAAATTGGCCTGTTCGGCGCGTTTGTTTTGAGTGCTCTGCAAGTGAAGCCACCTGTTGAGCAGGGGTATTAAAGCCCCGGAGTTTGACCCGATCAAGCATCCCAAGGGCGATGGTTGAGCTGTGGGGAGGAATGGTATCACCCATGATGATCAGTTCAAAATCGGGTAATCGGCTGGAAAATATGATAAAAAAGTGCTTCCCCTATTTGTTCCTCCTGATTGTCCATTTTTACTTGAAGGTTCTTCGCTTTATCCCGTGTTTCCAAACACTGACCTCGGGCAATGCAGAGGTCGGCGAACAGACTCGTCTGAGACGTCTTAGAATCGTCGATGATCGTCGTTATTGCGACCGTAATGGCACACGATCAGGCCCGTGCTACTTGGCGGCGAGCGAAAAGGGCAGATCGCGCGCGGCGTTTTTGTACCAACGGATGATCGCCTTACGTTCGTCCTCCTCGATAAAGGACACATTGGCCGGCGGCATGGCAACCGATACACCGGCCTGCAGATAGATCTGCCTCGCGGCGCGGGCGATATCATTGGGCGTCTCAAGAAGGATGTTCTTTGGCGCGCGGCGGATGCCATCGTAAAACGGCTCGCGGGCGTGGCACATGGCACAGCGACCGGGCACGATGCTTGTGACCTCTTCAAACCCGTCCGCTGCGGCGAACACCTGTTGCGTTTTGGTCAGGGGCCGGGCCTCTGATTCCTCATAGCTGTCGTTGCGCAAGGGCGCCGTGCTTAGCCACATGATCGCGATGAACAACAGCGCGGTCACGGCCCATGTCCAGGTCGGGTTTCCGGTGCCGGCATGGCGTGTGTTGAAATAATGCCGAATGGTGACCCCCATCAGGAAAACCAGCGCCGCAATAAGCCAGTTATATTCGGTCGCAAAGGCCAGCGGATAGTGATTGCTGAGCATCAAAAAGACCACTGGCAAGGTCAGATAGTTGTTATGGGTCGAGCGCAGTTTGGCGATTTTGCCATATTTAGGGTCTG
>CBDTZA010000220.1:0-4311 GCA_965364785.1 uncultured Roseovarius sp.
TCCTCGACCCAGGTCATCGCGCCAACCATTTCGGATTCCATCAGCGGGGTGATCACGACGGGGGCGTCATCGGCATCGACCACAAGCATGGTCGGGCGGCCGAATTCGATCCCGAGATAGCCCCAGAACCCGGCGAGATAAGCGATCGAGCTTTCGTCGGTGAAAACCGCTTTTTGAATACCCTCATCCTTCATGCGTGCCTGAAGGGTTTGGGTGCGAATTTTGGCTTCTTCAAGCATCACGTATCTCCTGTTGCGGGGGGCTGTGTATCGAATCATGTAGCCGTATTTAGGTAAGCTGTGTACACATAAGGCATCAATATAGAATATAAATGTATTATGTGGAATTAAACCCATGATGTGTATACAGCATAGCGAATCTCAGGATATGAGCAACGCCTTTGACGAGGGCCGTCACGGGCGCGCTAAAATCGGCTTTGTGCTGCTTGCGACCGAGCAGACGATTGAGGATGATATGTTTACGCTTTGCCCCGATGGTGTGGGGCTGCATTTTACCCGCGCGCCGATCCCGGATTCCATCACCCTGGAAACGCTGCGTGCGCAGGCCGATGATCTGGCGCAGGCGGCGGCGAATATCCTGCCGGACGGAAGCCTTGATGTGATCTGTTACGCCTGTACCTCGGGCAGCCTTGTGATTGGCGAAGACCGGGTTTTTGCCGAGCTGCGCAAAGGCGCGCCGACCGCAAAGCCGACATCGTTGATCACCGGGGTCATGGCCGCCTTGCGCGCCGTCGGTGCGCGGCGCATCGCCGTGGCCACGCCTTACCTCGATGAGATCAATCAGCGCGAGGCCGATTATATGAGTGCTGCCGGCTTCGAGATCGTCAATATTCAGGGGCTGAACCTTGAAAAAGACAGCGACATGATCCGGCTGCGCCCTGATTTCATCGCAGAGTTCGCCGCGCGTGTGGACCGCCCCGGTGCCGATGCCCTGTTCATTAGTTGCGGTGCACTGCGCTCGATTGATGTGCTTGATGCGCTGGAACAAAAGCTTGGCAAGCGGGTGATTTCGTCAAATCAGGCGATGATGTGGGATGTGTTGCGCCGTGCTGGCGTCAACGACCGGATCGAAGGATACGGATCGTTGTTGCGTGATTTTTAAGGGGCTTAGTCCGAGTGACCTGCTCGACTGTGTCCGGCGAAGGCTGTAAAGAGCAGAGCGACTGCGACTGTTCCCTTTGCCTGTTGGACGGAAATCCCTATGAAAATCGCCACCGCCGCCTATCCGCTTGATCCCCTGACCAATTGGGCCGACTACGCCGCCAAGATCACCCAATGGGTGGCGGATGCGGCAGGCCAGGGCGCCGATCTTGCGGTTTTTCCCGAATATGGCTCGATGGAGCTTGCCATGTTGGCCGGGCCAGAGGTTGCGGGCGATCTTGAAGGGTCCTTGCATGCGGTATCGGGCCTGATCGTGGATGCCGATGACTTGCACGCCGATCTGGCCACGCGCTATGGGCTGCATATTCTGGCGGCTTCGGCGCCGGTGTTTGATCCGGCATTGGGCGCGCGCCCGGTGAACCGCGCGCGGCTTTTCTCGCCCACCGGCGGGCGCGGCGCGCAGGACAAACAGATCATGACCCGGTTCGAGCGTGAAATCTGGGATGTGGTGCCCGGCGGACCGTTGCAGATTTTCGAAACCAGCCTTGGCAAGATCGGCATCCTGATTTGCTATGACGCCGAATTTCCTTTGCTGGGTCGTGGGTTAAGCGAGGCTGACCTGATCCTTGCACCGTCCTGCACCGAGGCGCTTGCGGGCTATTCTCGGGTGCGGATCGGCGCGATGGCGCGGGCGCTGGAAAACCAATGCGTTACGGTCATGGCGTCAACTGTGGGTCTTGCCGGATGGTCGCCTGCGGTGGATGAAAACACCGGGATGGGTGGCATTTTTGGCCCCCCCGATACCGGCTTTCCGCCGACCGGCGTGATTGCCGAGGGCACACTTAACATCCCCGGCTGGACCGTGGCCGAGGTTGACCTTGGTCGCGTCGCCCATGTGCGCGCCGATGGGGTTGTTTTGAACCGCAAACACTGGTCCGAACAGGTGGGCCGCAACACAGCGATCACATATCAACGAATAACGTGATTATAGCCTTGAAAAAAACGAAGAATAGCGCCATTTAGGCGTCTGTCCGCGAATGGGCGGATGCAAATAATGGAGATACCATGGCCAAGGAAGAATTGCTCGAATTTCCCGGTGTCGTCAAGGAACTCCTGCCAAATGCGACATTCAGGGTCGAGCTTGAAAACGGCCATGAGATCATCGCACACACGGCAGGCAAAATGCGCAAGAACCGTATCCGGGTTCTGGCAGGCGACAAAGTTCAGGTGGAAATGACCCCCTATGATCTGACCAAGGGTCGGATCAACTATCGCTTTAAGTAAGCGATTGATATTGCATGCGTTTGATCCTCGGATCGGGTAGCCCGCGCCGCCGGGATCTGTTGGCGCAGATCGGGGTTGTGGCGGCTGATATCCGCCCGCCTGACATTGACGAGACCCCCCGGAAATCAGAATTGCCGCGTCCCTATTGTGTGCGTATGGCACGTGAAAAGGCTTGGGCGGTGAGGGCCGATGAGGGCGAAATCGTGCTCTCGGCCGATACCACCGTCGCGCTTGGCCGCCGAATCTTGGGCAAGCCGGAAAGCGCGGGTGAGGCGGCCGAGTTCCTGTTGATGCTGTCGGGGCGGCGCCACCGGGTGATCACCGCCGTCGCGGTGCGCCGCGGCGATCGGATCTGGGAACGCGATGTTGTCACAACCGTGAAATTCAAACAGATTTCCGATGAAGAGCTGAACGCCTACCTTGCCAGCAATGACTGGCAGGGCAAGGCGGGCGGTTACGGCATTCAAGGCCCGGCAGGGGCGCTAATCCCTTGGATTCAAGGCTCTTTCAGCGCCGTTGTCGGTCTGCCGATTTGTGAAACCGCTGGTCTGCTGCGCGCGGCCGGCTATCCGCTTTATAAGGATTTGCCATGAAGGGCCGCACCATCGCGCTCGACCATATCAACGGGTTTGAGGCCGCCGCATTGGTGGTGGATGGCCGCCTGAGCGACCTTTTGATTGATTCGGAGCATCCGCGCCCCGGCGCCATCTACCGCGCGATTGCTGACCGGCCCGTGAAAGGGCAGGGCGGCATGTTTTTGCGCACGCCGGATGGCTCGGCCTTTCTGCGCCAGATCAAGGGCCTCGCGCCGGGTCAGCCGATCCTGGTGCAGGTCACAGGCTATGCCGAGGCAGGTAAGGCCCTGCCGGTGACCTCGAAGCTTTTGTTCAAAAGCCGCTATGCGATCATCACGCCCTCGGCCCCCGGCCTTAACATCTCGCGCTCGATCAAGGATGAGGCGATCCGCGATTCCCTTCTGGAAACTGCGCATGCCGAGATGAGCGATAGCGATATGGGGCTTATCCTGCGCTCGTCCTGCGAGGGGGCGGATGAGACCGAGATTGCCGAAGATATTCGCGCCATGCTTGATCTGGCGGCGGCGGTTCTGGCCGATGCCACCGGCGAGGGGGCCGAAAAGCTGACTGAGGGGGACGGACCGCATGTTCTGGCCTGGCGCGACTGGACCGACCCGGCCGAGGTGGTCACCGCTGAGGGTTGTTTTGACGTGCATGGCGTGCTGGAGCATATCGACGCCCTGAGCGACCCACAGGCCCCTTTGGCGGGCGGCGCGTCCTATTTCATCGAGCCAACCCGCGCCCTGATCGCCGTGGACGTGAATACCGGTGGCGATGCCAGCCTTGCCGCGGGCCTCAAGGCCAATCTTGCCACCGCCCGCGACCTGCCGCGCCAATTGCGCCTGCGCGGTCTGGGTGGGCAGATCACGCTTGATCTTGCACCGATGCCGAAAAAGGACCGCCGCCAGTTCGAGACCTCGCTGCGCGCCGCATTTCGTCAGGATTCAGTGGAAACCACCCTTGTCGGCTGGACCCCTCTGGGCCATTTTGAATTGCAGCGCAAACGCGACCGTCTGCCGCTTTCCGAGGTGCTGTGATGAGCTGTCCGATCTGCAAGAAAAAGTCCGATGCCAAGTATCGCCCGTTTTGTTCCAAGCGCTGCGCGGATGTCGATCTTGGTAAATGGTTTTCCGGCGACTACGCCGTTCCCTCGACCGATCCCGAGGATATTGAAGAGGCAATCGAGGCGATCTCGCAAGAACCTCAAAAACCACACTGATTTTTTAATCAAAGCCTCTGGACACCCCGCTTTGCCTCGCCTAGAAGGCCATCACCCGAACGCTGATGCCTTTCCCGTGCCCGGGTAGCTCAGGGGTAGAGCAGTGGATTGA
>CBDTZA010000221.1:0-4292 GCA_965364785.1 uncultured Roseovarius sp.
GTTTCCATCAGGCTATGGCGGGTGAAATTGTCGCGCACATAGCCAAAGCGGCGCACGCTGTTAAAGCCCTGCTCGGCGTCGTGGCTGACGATGCCGCCGGCCTCTTGTCCGCGATGTTGCAGGGCGTGCAGGCCAAGGGCCACAAAGTTCGCCGCATCGGTCACGCCGATGACGCCGTAAACACCGCATTCCTCTTTCAGTTTGTCATCATCAAAAGGGTGCGCGGGGGGCATATGTTTGGGCAAAGCGGTGCAACTCCGAATCCGGTGATTTCGCTTGGGCCTCTCTTACGCGCTCGGGCGGGCCATGTCACGAAACTATCACACAATATAGCGGCGCGACGTGGCGTTTGGCCCTGTCAATAGCGCGAGAGGATCACTCCGCCCGCCACGAGAAGCGCCGCAAGGATGCGAGTCGGGGACAGATCGCGCGCCACAAGGCCGAAGGCGCCGATGTAATCGAGCACCAGGGCGGCCACCATCTGGCCGAGGATCAAAACCGTGATCGTGGTCAGAACGCCGAGAATCGGCACGCTCCAAAGCGCGGCCCAGACGTAAAACGCCCCCAAGGCGCCCCCCAGAAGAAGCCATTTAGGCAGGGCGCCGACGCGCACAATCGCCCCCGCTTCGCCACCAAGCGCCACAAGCGCCAGAAGCGCGGCAAAGCCCACGCCAAAGGAAATCGCCGCCGCCGCCAAAGAGCTGTCGATGCTGCGCCCAAGCGCCGAGTTGATCGGCGCCTGAAGCGCGATGGCCACACCGGCCACCACCATGAAGATCAATGCAAGAAGCGGGCTTTGCGGCATAGCGGTGCTTATTCCGGCGTGTCGCAGGCGCCGACAAGCTGTTCATATTGCAGGGTGATCCAGCCAAGCGCCTGTTCGGGGTTGCCGTCCTCGACCTTGCCGGTCAGCTTGGAAAATATCCGCGCCGAGCGGCTGTCGTCGATGATGCCGATGGATTGCGAGGTGATCACCGTTTCGTAGACGAAATAGGCAATCGCGATCAACAACACACCGCGCGCCACGCCAAAAACAAAGCCAAGCCCCTGATCAATGCCGCCAAGCGCCGAGCGTTGCACCAGCGACGCAAACAACGGGGTGATCAGCGACGAGGCAATCAAACCGATGGCAAAGACAGCCGCAAAGGCGGCGATCATGCTTAGCTCGCAACTGTCGGCGATAAAATCGCCCACGACGGGGACTTCCTTGACCAGCGGTTCAAGCTGTGGGGCAAAAAGAAACGCCAGAAAGCCTGCCGCGACCCAGCCGGCAATCGCCAGAGCCTCGCGGACAAACCCGCGCGAATAGGCCAAGAGCGCCGATAAAACGATAAACAGCGCCACGACGCCATCAATGATGGTGAAACCTTCCATTCGTCTCTTCCTGTCTCTCTGGGCGCTTACCCTGCGCCGAAAATGTCACCCACAAACGCTGTCAGATCGCTCATATGCGTCAGTTTGAGCCCGCTGTCACCACCCACCTTGCCACCGGACGGGGTAATTGCGGCTGTGAAACCAAGTTTTTGCGCTTCTTTCAACCTGTTTTCGGTCTGTCCCACCGGCCTGAGCGCGCCAGACAGGCTTATTTCGCCAAAAACCACCGTATCGGCGGGCAGGGCGGTATCTTCGCGCGCACTCAGGAGCGCCGCAGCGACCGCCAGATCGGCCGCCGGTTCGCTGATCTTAAGGCCGCCCGCGACGTTAAGATAGACATCAAGGCCGGCAAACGGGATGCCACAGCGCGCCTCAAGCACCGCCAGAATCATCGCCAGGCGCGCGCCATCCCATCCCACCACCGCGCGGCGCGGTTGCGAATGCGGGGTGGGGGCGACCAGCGCCTGCATTTCCACCAACAGGGGGCGCGTGCCCTCGATGCCGGAAAACACCACCGAACCGGGGCTTGGCGTGCCGCGACCCGACAGGAAAAGCGCCGATGGATTGCTGACCTCGGCAAGGCCGGCACCGGTCATCTCGAAGACGCCGATTTCGTCGGCGGGGCCAAAGCGGTTCTTGACGCTGCGCAGGATGCGAAACTGATGACCGCGCTCGCCCTCGAAATAGAGCACGCAATCGACCATGTGTTCGACCACGCGGGGCCCGGCAATCTGGCCGTCCTTGGTGACATGGCCGACCAGGATGACGCTTGTGTTGGTGCGCTTGGCAAAGCTGGTCAGCTCATGCGCCGCCGCGCGCACCTGGCTGACGCTGCCGGGGGCGGCCTCGACGGTGTCGGACCACACGGTCTGAATCGAATCGATGATCACCAGATCGGGGCGCTCGGCCTCAAGCGTGGTCAGGATATCGCGCAGCGATGTGGCCGCCGCCAGCTTGACCGGCGCCTCGCCAAGCCCAAGGCGTTGCGCGCGCATGCGCACCTGTGCGCTTGCCTCTTCGCCCGAGATGTAAAAGGTCTTGAGGCCGGCCGCGGCAAATTGCGCTGCCGCCTGTAGCAACAGCGTTGATTTGCCGATGCCGGGGTCGCCGCCCACCAGAACCGCGCTTGAGGGTACAAGGCCGCCGCCAAGGACGCGATCCAGCTCGCCAATGCCCGACAGGGTGCGCGGCGGCGGGGCCTCTTCGGTCGACAGGTCGGTCAGGGTCAGGAACGCGCCGCGCTTCACGCCAAGCGATTTGCCCTTGGGCCCGGTCGAAAGCGGCGCCTCTTCAATGATCGAGTTCCACTCGCCGCAGGCATCACACCGCCCCGACCAGCGCGAATGCGTCGCGCCACAGGACGTGCAGGAAAAGGAATTGGGTTTTGCCATTCCCGCGTGATGCCCCAACTGGCGCGTCCGGTCAAACCCGAAAGCGCTCGCAGGGTTATTCCGCCGCCTTCTTGGTCAGGTCGATGACCCTGCCATCGCGGCGAATCATTTCTTCAAGCCCCAGTTCCGGCAGCACATCGCGCAGATCGTCGCGCAGGCGCTGTAGCTGACTACTGGCGACGCTTTCCTCAAGATCGACCTCATGCGCCCAATGCTTGAGTTCGCGGCTGATCTGTTTGGCCTGATCAAGCCGGGCATTGAAGGTCTCGACCTCTTGCTGGCGTTGGGTCAGGAAGGCGCGGGCGCGAGCCACCTTGTCGTCGGAATACACATCGGACAATTCGCGGCTGATATGTGACATTTGTGCGGCGACCTCCAGAAGGTCCGGTTCAAGCCCGCCAAGATCAGGGTGATCGCGCAGATAGGCGAGGCGTTCGCGCACCGCGTCAAACTCTGACGAAAGCTGAAACGCGCCGGTTCTGTCGGCGCTGTGCGCGGCAGCATAGGCGCGCGCCACGTCATTCATGCCCAACGAAAACCGCCTGTGCGAGTTTTCAAGCGTCATGATGCGCGCGTTGGCCGGCAGGAAGAAACACAAAAGAACCGCCAGAACGGTCAGGCCGATTTGTGCAATTTTCCCTGCGTTTTCATAGATTACCCCGCCAAAGCTCACGTGAAATTCAAGCCATGGCGCAAGGCCGAAAAAGGCCGCGATTGTAACGGCGCTCAGACCGAGCGCGGATAGCACAAATATAAAAACGGCAAGCCGGTGCAATAAATATTGGGTCAGCAGCGCGACAGATTTTAAATGTCCGGCCATGACTTCCCCCCTGAAATATCATTTCCTTAATATCGGCAAGTTTACGCTTATTGGCCGAAACTCAAAGGGTTAATTTGATCAACTACGTGTAAAGTCTTGGAAATATTCACGTTACTGCGTGGTATTTGTTTCCAAATGCTCAACAATTTTGCGGTTTTCGCCGCATTTCTCAGTGATCCACCCGATCACGACCGAGGCGATCACACAAAAGCTGAACAGGTAAAGCCCCCAGGCGGTCTCGATCCGGCCAAGCCCGGCGCTGCGCGACAGGATAATATAGAGCGCGATCAGGAACACATCCGCCATCGCCAGCTTGCCCAGCACCTGAAGCACCGGCAAAATCCGCCGCTCCAACAGGTGAAAATGTATCAGGGCAAGGCCGATGGTTTTGAGATAGGGCGCAAACAACGCAAACATCGTGACCAGCAGGGCCAGGAAAACATCCGCCTCCCACAGGCTTTGCAGGCCGGAAATCACGCTGATCTCATCAAGCGCGAAAAACGGCAGAATTCCTGCGCGAATAAGCGGCGCGAACCAGGCGATGGGGAACAGGATGAGCAGCGAAAGATTGGCCAGTTTGAGCGCCCAAAAGGCCGCTTGCCGGGGTTTCACCGCACCGCCTCAATCGGCCCCTCGGCGCGGCCGTGGATGAACTGATCAAGGTAGGGATCGCCGGAATTGTCGATCTCGCCTACCGGGCCGGTCCA
>CBDTZA010000222.1:0-4284 GCA_965364785.1 uncultured Roseovarius sp.
GGCCCCGCCACCAATCACCACCACGCGCGGTTTGCCATGGCCATCGGCCAGAACCGCAGGCGCCGTAAGACTCGCAGCCGCAGCCACACCAATAAACTTGCGTCGGTTCAGTTTCATCTATCCGTCCTCCCTTGAAAGCCCCGATTTATTCGAGGACCTTGAAATAGGCCGCCAGTGCGGCAATCTCTTCATTCGACAGCCGCCCGGCCATCATTTGCATCACCGGATGCGATCGCAGTTTCGCCTTATAGGCGTGCATCGCAACCACGAAATCATCTTCTGGCCAGCGCGTAATCGACGGAATACCGCTGGCGCTGCCATCCACCTGATGACAGCTTACGCATTCACTGCTGAGATATTCGCCGTATTCCGGATCGCCCTGAAGCGCGAGAATCTCGGGCGCAACCGAATGATCCGTGCCACGCGCGGTTGGCGCGGCTTCGGGGATATTCGAGGGATTGTCGGAAAACCGGCGCAGATAGGCCAGAAGATCGGCACGCTCTTGCGGATCATCCAGACCACCAAAGCTCATCCGTGTTTTCGACACCAAAGCGCGCGGATTGGCGATATAGGCGTCAAGCCTCTGCAAATCCCAGACGAGCCCATCAACGCCCGCACGCTGCATCGAGGCGGAATAGGCAAACCCGTCATGCGCCCCGGCGCGGCGCCCGAAAAGGCCGTTAAGATGCGGGCCAATGGCATCACTCGCGCCCTGCCCGATCTGATGACAACCGCTGCATTGCTCAAACACATCTGCACCGGCGTCACCGTCTCCGATACCCTCTGACCGCGCTGTCCCTGCCGTGAAAATCACGGCAAGGACAAGGCCCAGAGAGCGGCGGGGTTTCATCAGACGCTAGTCACTGAAACTGGACAGATAGGCGGCGATGGCGGCCTGATCTTCCTCGGATTTAAGTCCGGCAAAGCCCATTTTCGTGCCCTTCATATAGCCGCGCGGATTGGCCACAAAGGCCGTGACCGTCTCTTGGTTCCAGACAAGACCCTCAGCCGCCTTATCCTTAAGCGCCGAGGAATACTTGAACCCGTCCACGGCACCAGCCGCCCGGCCCATAACGCCGTTAAGCTGTGGCCCCGCACGATTTTTGGCACCCTCACCCACCTGATGGCAAGCCTTGCATTTCTTGAACACCTTTTCACCGGCAGCAATCAGCGCAGGATCAACTGCGGCAACAACGGGCGTTTCGGGTTCTGCTGCGGCCACCGCAACCGGCTCTGCCGCCGCAGGCGCGGCTTCGGCCTTTTCCTCATCCGGGGTCACGTCAAGCACGCGGGCGCGCATGGTGATCTTCACCTCTTCCTTGCAGTTTTCCATGCAAGGCTCGCCGGACCAGATCGCATATTCGGTCTCGGCGCGGTCATCGACGATAAACCCATCGGCATTGGGCATCTCGACCTCGGTAAAGTTCTCGTGGCTGAGGGTGAAATCGTCTTCCACCAGATTGTTGGAATAAAGGATATAGGCGACAATCGCGTAAACCTCGTCATTGCTCAGGCTTTGCGCATTGCCAAACGGCATCGAGCGGTTGACGTAATCCCAGACCGTCGACAGGTACGGCCAATAGGACCCCACAGTTTTAAGCGGATCCTCGTGATCAAGCGTGTTCCAGCCCCCGGCCAGTTTCGGCCAGTTGCCAATACCCTCGGCGAAATCACCATGACAGACGGCACAGTTCTCTGCGAACACCTCGTCGCCGGTCCAGACATCGCCCGACCCTTCGGGCAGGCCGCGCCCATCGGGCATGATCTTGACATCCCAGGCCGCGATTTCTTCGGGCAGCGCCGGGCGGCCAAGGCCATATTCCCCGGCAAAGACGGCAGTGGCGCTAATGGCAAAACCGACAACAAGGGTAAATTTAAGAAACTTCGACATTCTCTGCCTCCCCGTTGGGCTTGACCCACCATGTCTGAATGCAATTGTTGTGATAGATCGAGTTGAGCCCGCGCACCTCGCGCAGCTGTGTCTTGGTCGGCTGAACATAGCCGGTCTCGTCCATGGCGCGGCTTTGCAACAGCATCTCTTTGCCGTCCCATGTCGTATCAAGATAGAACCGCGTCAGCGCCATACGCTCGCCGGGTTTGGCAAGGCGGGCGGTTTCCCATGTCTTGCCGCCATCCTTTGACACATCGACCCGTGTGATGGCTCCCCGACCTGACCATGCCAGGCCGGAGATCACCAAAGGCCCTTGTCCGTGAGTGATGGGCGCTTGCGGGCTGGGCGATGTCACGACAGATTTAGCATCCATCTCCCATGTCCATTTACGGCTGGTGCCGTCTTCCAATGTATCGGTGTATTTGCTGGTCTCTTCGCGGCTTTGCACGGCGGCATCGGTCACCTCGATTCGGCGCAGCCATTTGACCCACATATTGCCTTCCCAGCCGGGCACGACAAGACGCACCGGGTATCCGTGTTCCTTGCGCAGCGCCTCGCCATTGGCCTTGAACGCAACAAGCACGTCATCAAGCGCCTTTTCCATCGGGATAGAGCGGCCGTTCGACGACGCATCGGCGCCCTCGACGTAAACCCATTTGCCCTCGGGCTTGACGCCCGCCTCGGCCAGGATCGTGCGCAGCGATACGCCAGTATATTCCATGTTGTGAATCATGCCATGGGTGAACTGCGCGCCGTTCAACTGCGCGCCGGCCCATTCCATGCCGGTATTGGCGGCACATTCGCAGAAATAGACGTGGTTTTCACGCGGAAACCGTTCCAGATCGGCGTAACTAAAGACCAGCGGCGTCTCGACAAGCCCGTTGACCATCAACCGGTAATCTTCCTTGGCAAGCTCGATCGCACCGGAATGGTGACGTTCAAACGCACAGCCTTGCGGCGTGATCGTGCCATCAAGCGCGTGAATGGGCGTAAAGTTGATCGAGCTGATCGTATCCGCCGTCAGCCAGTCAACATTGCGCCGCACCACGTCGGATTCAAACTTGATCGGCACGCCATAGGGGGTCACATCAACCCCGTCGCCAAGGCCCTGCGCCCAGGGTTGCGGTTCGGTGATCAACGGATCGGGCGTGGCCGATTGGGCGGCCCCTGCGGTCAGCGCACCGGCACCGGCGGCGGCGGCCCCGCGCAAAAACGCGCGCCTTGATGTCGGTTTGCCTTTGAAGGTCTCGGACATGTTAAATGCCTCCTTTCAGCATGGACTTAGGCGCCAACCACTTTGACGCTGTTATTGGGATCAACGCGCACAGTGCCCTGTTTGCGGATATGATTTTCGACGACATCCCAGATCTGCGGGCCCTCGGTGTTCTCATTCACAGAGGCCCAGCCAGCCACCTGATAGGTCTTGGACGCATCAAGCGCCTCGCCGGTTTTCAACAGGGTCATCTCGCTGATCCGGCTGCCTTGCGGCTTGGCAAGATCAATCCGATAGCCAAGCCCGCCAAGGCGCACCATGTCGCCGCCCTGTTGGTAATAGGGGTCGGGATTGAACAGGTTGTCGGCCACATCCTCAAGGATGACATGGATAAACTCGCCGGTCATTTCCGTACGGTACGCCTTGCCATAGGTCATCGAGGTGACGTTCCAGATATCCTCGCGGGTGATATCCTGCCCCGGAAGGATCGACGGCCCCCATCGCACGCCGGGCGACATGGCGATATCGGCCTCGCGCTCACTGATCAGCGCATCACAGATAAGATCATCCCAGGTGCCGTTGAAATTCCCGCGCCGATAGAGCAGGCTCTCGCTCTGGCCAATGACCTCGCTCAGCTGATCAATGTAGGGCGCGCGCTGTGCATCAATCACCGCCGTGACCGCCTTGTCAGGCTCGATCACATCGCTGAAAATCGGGATAAGCTTGTGGCGAAAGCCCATCATCCGCCCATCACGCACATCAAGATCGACGCGGCTGACGAATTTACCGTTCGACCCGCTGGCCACGATGATCGTCTCGCCAACAAGAACCGGTTCCGGCAGCGCATCATGGGTGTGTCCCGACAGGATCACGTCAATGCCGGTGACTATCCCGGCCATCTTCTTATCCACGTCAAAGCCGTTATGGCTTAGCACGACAACCAACTCGGCCCCCTTGGCGCGGACCTCATCGACCATTTCCTGCATATGCTCGTCGCGAATACCAAAACTGTACTCCGGGAACATCCAGCCGGGATTGGCAATCGGCATATAGGGAAACGCCTGACCGATCACCGCAACCTTGACGCCACCGCGTTCAAAGACCTTGTAGGGCGGGAAAAGATCGACCGGCTCGTCCCATTCTGCATCAAAGATATTCTGGCCAAGGGCGGCAAACGGCA
>CBDTZA010000223.1:0-4283 GCA_965364785.1 uncultured Roseovarius sp.
CGCGCAGCGCATGGTAACAGGGGTTCTCGATCACTGCCGTGCGGCGCTGCGTCAAAAGCACCTGCGCGGTCAGCCAAAGCGCGTTTTGTGCCCCCATGGTCACAAGGATTTCATCCGATTGCGCCAATATCCCGCGCCGTGGCAGGGTGTGGCGGGCAATAAACTCGATCAGCTTGGGATCGTCCTGATCATAGTAATCCGAGGTTAGCGATTGAAAATCCTTCTGCCCCAAAGCCTGAAGCGCGCAATGGCGCCAGTTGGCATGATCAAAAAGCGCCGGATCGGTCTGGCCATAGATGAAGGGATAGGGATAGCTGGCCCAGTTCTGGGGCTTTTCCGGGGTGTCACCGCCGGTAAAGCGGCGGCCAAGCGCGCGCGACCAGTCAATCGTATCCTGTCGCGGCCCCGGCGCGCCAAAGGCGGGCGGTTCGGGCGCGTTTTGCGACACGAAATAGCCAGAGCGATCGCGCGCCTCAAGGTAATCATTGGCCTGCAATTCGGTCAGCGCCAGCGTCACGGTGATTCGGCTCACCCCAAGGTGCCCGGCCAGTTTGCGCGAGGACGGAAGCTTTTCGCCCTTGCGAAACCGGCCTGACAGAATGCCCTGCGCGATCATCTGTTGGATCTGCGCTTGCAGGGTGCCCTGTGCATCGGGAGCAAGGAAAAAGGTTTCGACCGGTATCGCCATGCCACCAGTCTAGATTGGACTTATCCGTCGCGCAATCTGGTATGGTGATCAAGAGCCGGGAAAAGCGGCGTTAAACGCGGTCTGACCGGCGGGGCTAAACCGGATGATCCGGCTGTCGGGCACGCGGCTGGCCCAGCCTGTCGCCTCAAAATGTGACAGCAACCCCCGCCCCAGACGCCCCGCCAGATGCGAACGGCGCTCGGACCAGTCAAGGCAATCCCGGCACAGCGCCGTGCGCGGCGACGGCAGGGCGTCAAGATCAAGGCCAAGGCCAGTGACAAACCCGCCACCTGTTTCGGTGAGGGTCAGGGTCTCGCCGGTATGGGCAAGAAATCCGCGCGCGATCATGCTGTCATACATCCGCGTGCCCATGTCACCGGCAAGGTGGTTGTAACAAATCCGCGCGCGCCGCATTTCCGGGTCGCGTGGGCCGGGGCGGGTGCGCAGATGGCCGGTGCCTGCGGCCAGCCCCATCAGCGCCTCAAGCACATGCGCCACGTCATCCGAGGCCAGCGTGATATATTTATGCCGCCCCTCGCGCCGCACCCGGATTAACGCGCCTTCTTGCAGCTTGGACAGATGCGAGGATGCGGTTTGCAGGGTCACGCCCGCCTCACCGGCAAGCTCTGACGCGGTCAGGGCCTTGCCGCTCATCAAGGCGGTCAGGATATTGGCGCGCGCCGGATCACCGATCAGCGCCCCTAGCCGGGATATGTCAGGGCCGTCTTTCATAGTTCGACCGTAGCCGAAGCATTAATGCGGCGCAATATGTCACAAAAGCCGGGCAACGCCCATTTTCAGGAGACCCGACATGCTAACCTGTGTGATCCGTTACCAGATTGACCCGACCAAGAAAGACCGATTCGCCCAATATGCCCGCAATTGGGGGCAGGCCATTCCGCGCTGTGGTGCCGATCTTATCGGCTATTACGCCCCGCATGAGGGCAGCAGCACCCTGGCCTATGGCATCTATAACATCCCCTCGCTCGCCGCCTATGAGGCCTACCGCGACCGGTTGGCCGACGATCCGCTGGGGCGCGAAAACTATGCCTTTGCCCAGCAGGAAAAGTTTCTGTTGCGCGAAGACCGCACCTTCCTCAAGCTGGTCAGCGGACCAACAGGAGGCGGCCAATGATTGCAGTGATATTCGAGGTGATCCCCGGCGAGGGGCAGACAGAGCCCTATCTTGAGATGGCCGCCAAAATGCGCCCCTTGGCCGAAAGCATCCCCGGTTTCATCAGCGTCGAGCGGTTTCAAAGCCTGACCAATCCGGGCAAGCTTTTGTCGCTGTCCTTCTGGAAAGACGAGGCCGCCGTGATCCAGTGGCGTAAACTAGAGGCGCATCGCGGGGCGCAAAAGGCCGGGCGCGAGGTGATGTTTGACGATTATCGCCTGAGGGTCGTCAGCGTGATCCGCGACTATGGCAAATTCGAACGCGACGAGGCCCCCGATGATAGCCGCGCCGCCCATGGTGCCTGACAGGATGAAACACCCTCTCGCCAAGCTGTGATTTGCCTGTAACGTGACCCCTCGATAGGTCTGGGGGCAGAATTTGCATATATGAGAGAGTGATAAGCCTTGGACCCGAAAGTAATTTTATCCCCGCAAGACAAACTTGATGCACTGGCCCTGCTCATCCTGAGGCTTGGGCTGGCGTGGTTCATTTTCCTCTGGGCGGCGCATAAGATCATCACGCCCAAGCAATACCAGAACCTTGCGCGCCATTATGACGGTGTCGATGCCAGCCTGACCCAGATTTATGTGGTTGGCGGGTTGCAGATCGCGTTGTGTCTGTTGGTGGCGCTGGGCGTGCTGCGTTATTTCTCTTACGGCAGTTTGCTGATCATGCATCTCTTTACGGTGCTGCGCCGTTTGGAAGGCTTCCTTGATCCGTTCGCGATCAATGCCAGTGGCTTTCCGATCAACCGCAATCAGGTGATCGACCTTGCAGTGCTTGGCGCTTTCATTGCCCTGGTTCTGCTGATCCGGCGGGATCATTTTAGCATCGGGGGCTGGATGGCGCGCCACGACCGTCCACGATGGTGGAACTGAATTCTTCGCCAATTGCGGTGTGATACGTCGTTTTCCTGTGGCGCGGGTCCGGTGCCCTGCCTAGAAAGGGCGAAACACACCAAACGAAAGGACCGCCCCAATGAGCGATATCACCCGCCACCACACCGGCGACCGCATGAGCCAGATCGTTACCCATAACGGCACGGTCTATCTGGCCGGACAGGTCGGCAATGCCGCCGACAATGTGGTTGATCAGACCAAGACCTGCCTTGAAAAGATCGATGCCCTGCTGGCCGAGGCCGGAAGTGACAAAACCCGCATCTTGCAGGCAGTTGTCTGGCTGGCCGACATGGCTGATTTTACCGATATGAACGGGGTCTGGGATGCCTGGGTCGCCCCCGGTCACGCGCCCGCCCGCGCCTGTGGTGAGGCCAAGCTGGCCACACCCGATTACAAAGTGGAATTCATCATCATTGCCGCTCAGGGCTAGGCCCACACGCGGGACATGTCTTTCATCGTTCCCTAAATACTCCCGCCGGAGGCGATCCTTCGGCGGGCTAAAATCACGGCGCTCACGGGTCATGGACGCAAGGCCATGATTGCGCTATCAGGCGTTCAAGCCGAAGTTTCCAAGAGGCACATTCATGTCTGGCCACGCCACCCCTATTCGGATGACATCGCATAAATCCGGGCCTTTGAACGGCCCGGCGGATGTGCCCGGCGACAAATCTATTTCGCACCGGTCCCTGATCCTTGGTGCGATGGCGGTGGGGGAAACGGTGATCACCGGCCTCCTCGAAGGCGAGGACGTGCTCGACACCACGCGCGCGATGCGCGCCTTTGGCGCCGAGGTGACCCGCGACGAGGCTGGCACATGGCATGTGCATGGCGTTGGTGTTGGTGGTTTTGGCGAACCCGAGGATGTGATTGATTGCGGCAACTCGGGCACCGGCGTGCGCCTGATCATGGGTGCGATGGCCACCTGTCCGATCGCGGCAACCTTTACCGGGGATGCCAGCCTGAACAAGCGCCCGATGGCACGGGTGACCGATCCGCTGGCGCTGTTTGGCGCGCAGGCGGTCGGGCGCTCGGGCGGGCGGCTTCCAATGACAATTGTCGGCGCGGCCGATCCGGTGCCGGTGCGTTATACGGTGCCGGTCCCCTCGGCGCAGGTGAAATCGGCGGTGCTTTTCGCCGGACTAAATGCGCCGGGTCAGACGGTGGTCATTGAACAGGAGGCAACCCGCGATCACACCGAGCGGATGCTGGCCGGGTTTGGGGCCGAGATTGTCACGCAAGAGACGGACGAGGGGCGCGTTATCACCCTGACCGGACAACCCGAATTGACCCCCCAAACCATCGTCGTGCCGCGCGATCCAAGCTCGGCTGCCTTTCCGGTCTGTGCGGCGATCATCACGCCCGGCTCGGATGTTTTGGTGCCCAATATCGGGCTCAACCCGACGCGCGCGGGTCTTTTCACCACGCTGCGCGAAATGGGCGCCGATCTGAGCTATGAAAACCCGCGCGAAGAAGGTGGCGAGCCGGTGGCCGATCTGCGCGCACGCTTTTCGCCCGATCTCAA
>CBDTZA010000224.1:0-4263 GCA_965364785.1 uncultured Roseovarius sp.
GCTCGACCTCGCTTTTGGCGCGGGTGGCAAGTGCGCGCCCCGGCACTGCCCAGGAGATGGAGCGTATCCTTGGCGACAAGCGCGCAGAACGATTTGGCACCGCCTTTCTGGACGTTCTGCGCGCCACGCACTAGATCACACAGAACGCTTAACAAGAGGATTTGCGCATGCTGGTTGTTGTCTCGCCCGCCAAGAAAATGGATATGGATCCGGTTGAAGGAGTGACCCCGACGCGCCCGGCCTTTCAGGCACAGGCCGACGAGCTTGCACAGGTGGCGCGCGGGCTAAGTGTGGGCGATCTGCAAAAGTTGATGAAAATTAGCGAAAACCTCGCCCGGCTGAACGTCGACCGGTTTAGCGATTTTGGCAAGATGGATGAAAAACCCGCCGCATTGGCCTTTGCCGGGGACACCTATCAGGGGCTTGAGGCCAGATCGCTGGACAGCGATGAAATGGCCTGGGCGCAGGATCACCTGCGGATTTTATCTGGCCTTTACGGGGTGTTGCGCCCGCTCGATGCGATTCAGCCCTATCGCCTTGAAATGGGAAGTCGCTTGAAAACTGATCACGGCAAGTCTCTCTATGACTATTGGGGCGATATGATTTCAAAGGCGCTGAACGCGCAAGGAGAGGCGGTCGGCAGCGATGTCTTGGTGAATTGTGCCAGCCAGGAATATTTCGGCGCGGTCGATGCGGCGGCGCTTGACCTGCGGGTGATTACCCCGGTCTTCATGGAAGAAAAGGCAGGCATGCCCAAGATCGTCAGCTTTTATGCCAAACGCGCGCGCGGCGCGATGGCCCGCTATATGATCCAGCACCGCTTGAGCAATCCCGACGCGCTCAAGGATTTTGACAGCGGCGGCTATCGCTATAACGCGGACATGTCCAAGGGCGATAATTGGGTCTTCCTGCGCGATTACCCTGACGCCTGAATATCCTCTTTCTCACCCTCTGGCGCGCGCACATCGGGCGGGCAGGCGTCGAGGATATGGCCGATGATGGCATCCTTGCGCAGGGGTTTGGTCAGGTAGTGATCAAGGCCGGCGGCCAAAATGGCCTTCTCGTCGCCCTCCATCGCATGGGCGGTCATGGCCACGATCGGCACATGAGCGCCGGTTTCAGCCTCGAGTTTGCGGATATGCTGGGTCGCTTCCTTTCCATCCATTCCGGGCATCGAGATGTCCATGAACACGATATCGGGCTTGAAGGATTGGTAAAACGCCAATGCCTCATGCCCGTTTTCGGCAAATTTCAGGTCGATATCCAAGGTTTTGACCATCTTGGAAAACACCAGGCGGTTGGTCTTGTTATCCTCTGCCGCCAGCACCCGCATCGCGCGCCCGGAGCTATCGTCAACGGCCGGTTCTTCGGGCGGTGGCGGCTCGGGAAGCTCGCGCGTTGCCAAGGCGGAAAGCGCCTGAAACAACGCGCGTCGCGGCACGGGTTTTTGCAACACGGCCTGTAAATGCACGCGACCCGGATCCTGTTCGGCAAAGCCGGTGTTGTGGCTGAGCAGGACAATCGGCATCGCATGCCCTGCCTCGCGCAGCGCCTCGGCAAGTTCGATACCATCCATTCGGGGCATGTTGTGATCGGTCACCACCAAATCAATGCCGGGGCCAATTTGCGCCAGAGCCTCGGCGCCATTCTGGCAACACACCGCCTCAATCCCCAGAACTGCCAGTTGACGTTCCAGAATCGAGCGGGTCACTTCCTGCGGCTCGACAATCATCGCCCGGCTGAGGCCTTTGGGCAATTGCAGGCAATCGTCCTGCTCTGCTTCGGCGACAGGCAGCGAGATGGAAAACCCGAAGGTCGAGCCTTTGCCATGTTCGGATTCGACCCAGATCTTGCCATCCATCATCCGGATAAGCTTTTGTGAAATCGCCAACCCAAGACCAGTGCCTTCGAACTTGCGGTTCTTTTCGTCATCGACCTGATTGAATTCACCAAAGATATGGTCGATCTTATCGGCCGCTATGCCGATGCCTGTATCCTCTATCGTGATGTGAATGCTGGCTTTTTCACCCTCGCCCGACGGCATGCCGGTGACCCGCACCAGAACATGCCCAGCCTCTGTAAACTTGACGGCATTGCCAAGAAGGTTGGTCATGATTTGGCGGACACGCCCCGGATCGCCGATAAACCGCGTTGGCAGGAACATGTCGTAATCGACCAAAAGGTCCAGACCCTTGTCGCGGGCATTGGCCTGAAGCAGGGTGATCAACTCGTGAATACAGCGCTCAAGATCAAAGGGTTCTTCATGCAGAACCAGCTTTTCCGCCTCGATTTTCGAATAGTCCAGCACATCGTTGATGATCACCAAAAGCGCCTCGCCGGAATGCTTGATCGTGCTGGCGTAAAGGCGTTGTTCATCGGTAAGATCGGTATCGCCCAAAAGTTCCGCCATGCCCACAACCCCGTTCATCGGGGTGCGGATTTCATGGCTCATATTGGCCAGGAAGGATGATTTGGCCCGGTTGGCCGCCTCGGCCGTGCGGCGCGCCTCTTGCAGCTGTTTTTCATAGCGGATCGTATCGGTGATATTCAGCACAAGACTGACCACATCGCCGCCATGCCCGCGCTGATCAATCAGCTTGATATATTCACCCGACCAAAGGCGGATCACCTCGGGTTCCGGCGTCGGGGATTGCCAGCGATCCAGCATCTTCTCACGCCACGCCACCGGGGTCATATCGCCGATATTCACGATCCCTTCTTCGGTGATGAATTGCAAAATCTCGATATAGCTGACACCGGGCTGAACCGCGTCCAACCCATCAAACACCGCCATCCACGACTGGTTGGCGGCGATCATGCGGCTGTCATTGTCGAAAAAGGCGAACCCGTCCTGAATTGTTTCGATCGAATGCCACAGGCGACGTTCGGCGATTTCAACCTTTTGATTGGCAACGCTAAGATCGGATTTAACGCGCAGGTTTTCGTCACGAGCCGTCTGAACCTGGGCACGGGTTTCGACAATCTCATGCGACAGGGCGCGCGCGTGCTTGCCCAGCTTTCGATTGGCGGCATGTAATTCCGCCTGTTTCTGTTCCAGCAGCCGTTCAGCAGCCAATCGGGCGCGCCGTTCCTCTGCAAGTTTATTGGCAAGGCTCATGCCTGTCCTCCGCCATGCCGGGATGTAATATCGCCACCATCCGACACCGTCATGAAGAACTGCTTAAAGCCCTGCCAATTTCCGCGAATTATTGCGCGCGGGGCGTGCTATCAGAGGCGTTCGATTGCGATGGCGATGCCTTGCCCACCACCGATGCACATGGTGATGATGGCGCGTTTGCCGCCGGTGCGTTCAAGCTCGTAAAGCGCTTTGACGACAAGGATAGCACCGGTGGCGCCAACCGGATGGCCAAGCGCGATAGCGCCGCCATTGGGGTTAACCCGCGCCGCATCAAAACCAAGCGCCTTGTTGACCGCAAGTGCCTGCGCCGCGAAGGCCTCGTTTGATTCCACCAGATCGAAATCGCCAACGCTCAGGCCGGTTTTCTCCAACAGCTTTTGCACCGCGGGGACCGGGCCAATGCCCATCACCTCCGGGCGCACACCGGCATGGGCATAGCCCAGAATCCGCGCGCGGGGTTTAAGGCCAGCCGCCTCGGCCGCACTGGCGCGGGCCAATACGATAGCCGCCGCACCGTCATTGATGCCGCTGGCATTGCCGGCGGTCACGGTGCCATCTTTCTGGAACACGGTGCGCAGGCCGGCGAGCGCCTCGGCGGTGGTCGCTTTGGGGTGTTCGTCGGTGTCAAAGGCCACCATATCGCGCTTGACGCGCACCTCGACCGGGACGATCTGGGACTTGAAGCGTCCCTCGGCAATCGCAACGCCTGCGCGGCGTTGGCTTTCGAGGGCAAAGGCGTCCTGATCGGCGCGGCTGATGTCATGCTCGGCGGCGACATTCTCGGCCGTGACGCCCATATGGCCGGTGCCAAACGGACAGTTCAGCGCGCCCAGCATCATGTCGCGCGTCGTGACATCGCCCATCTTGGCGCCCCAGCGTTGATCGGGGATGATAAAGGGCGACCGCGTCATATTCTCGACCCCGCCGGCAAGGGCGAAATCCGCATCGTTCAGCATCAGGGACTGCACCGCCGAAATAATCGCCTGCGCGCCCGATCCACACAGGCGGTTGACGTTCATCGCAGGGGCGCTGTCGGGAATGCCGGCATCAATGGCGGCAACGCGGCTGACATACATATCGCGCGGCTCGGTGTTGATGACATGGCCAAAGACCACATGCCCGAT
>CBDTZA010000225.1:0-4257 GCA_965364785.1 uncultured Roseovarius sp.
GGGGGTCGTGTCATGTCTGCGACGCAGGCTGTCGATCAGTTGCTCGACCGAGCCGAAGAACAGCGCGCCCTGCAATGCAAGCACGCGGATCGCCGCGCCGTTCTCGGCGAGGTGGGTGTTTTCGGCAACATTGCGGTCAAGGGTGCTGCGATGGGTGCGCGCGTCAGAGCTTCGCCGGATCACCGGCAGGCGCATATAGCCAAAGGTAAAGCCAAGCACCGCAAGCCCAAGGCCCACCCCCACAGCGGGCAGGATGCCAAAGCCGATGGTGACCGCGACGATCCCCAGAACGATCAGCCAATCCATCAGCACAAGGCGATGGCGCGCGGCAATCAGCCAATCTTCGATCATCGCAAAGCCGATGAACATCAACAGGCCCGCCGCGACAAAGGTCGGCACAGCGGCTACGATGGCCTCGGCAAACACACAGGCGATGAGCAAGACTGACACATGCCCAAGCACCAGCCCGCCGCGATGCACGCCAAGGCGCGCGGCGATGATCGTGGCGCCGCCTTGCAGATAGCTGGTGATCCCGCCGATGGCGCCGATCGCGATATTGCCAAGGCCGGCCACCCGTAATTCGCGGTTCTCATCGGCATCCTGCCGGGTGGCGAGCTCGACCCCCGAAGTATTGAGCAGCACGCCGATCAGGTTCAGCAAGATCACGGCGGCGAAGGTGGGCGCGATGGTCAGCAACAGCGGCCAGTCGACAAGCGTCACCATCCACGCGCCGGGCGCAAGCCCACCACCGGCCCCCAGATGCGGCAAAAGACCCATCTCGGTTGCCTCGGCGCGGCTTAGGCCGAGCCAGAGTAAAACCCCGTAGAACCCGGCCAGAAACATGAGGATGATCACCAGAACCGGGGTCGAGCCTTGCCAGATGCGCAGCGCGCCAATCAGGGCAAGTGCCATGGCTGTGGCGGGCAAAACACCCCAGAGAACCTGAGGCGTGGCAAGGGCTGCGGCGATCGGGCCATAGCCCTGCGCACCCGTCAGGATCGACAAGGCGGCGATGACAAGCAACACCCCGGACGAGGCCAGAAACCCCGCCGCAACCGGATAGGGAAACATCCGCAACAGCCGCCCCAATCCCAGCCGCCCGACCAGCCAAAAGGCCAGCCCCGACAGGAAGGCCGAGGCGCCGATGGCCGCAATAGCGGTGGCGACCTGCGCCTCTGGCGGTCCGCTTGCGGCGGCGGCGACAAGCGCCACGGCGGGGGCCAGAATAGCCACGGTGGTGTCCTGGGTGATGCCAAGCGCAATCCGAAATCCGCCAAACCAAAACAGCACCAGCGTGATAAGAGCGGTCGAGAGCAAAAAGATCGCCGTGGTCAGCCCAAGCCCCGCCGCCAGCCCACCGGCAAAAAACACCGTCGCAAGCGCAAGGCAATGACCCGCCGCATCAATGCCCAGAATGGCGCCGACCAGGGCGGATTGGGCGGGTCCTGTTTGGGGGACGGGCTTAACCCTGGCCATTGGAAAATCCTGTTTGGGCCACACGGTGAATTGGGCCTTTATTGTCTTAAGGCCTAGTGCCAATTCGCCGATCTGACAAGCGCCGCCTAGTTTCGGTCAGACATGCGGCTTGAGAGCAGATCACCGGATTCGGTCAGGATAGGATAGGCAACCATCGAAAACGAGGTATTGATCTGTTTGAGCGCGCGCAGGGTTTCCTGATGGATATTGCTGGTCTCGATGCTTTCGGTCAGGCCTTCGCGCAGACGGCCAAGATGAAGGCGCTGAAGCTTTTGCTCAAGCGCGCGAATGCTGTCCTTCTCGGCAACAAGCTCGCGGGCGTCATCGGGGTTTTGCGTCATCATCACGCTGAGGGCCAGTTGCGCATTGGCCAGAACCCGGTCGTGAAAGTCACAGATTTCGTCCCAGCCGGGCTTGGAGAAATTCACGCCTTGTGTGTGCAGCCGCCGCGCCAGCGTCAGCATCTTGCGCGCGATCATATCGCCTGCGGCCTCAAGATTGGCGGCAATCGTCGCCAGGTCCATCGAGCGGCGGCTGTTGTCTTCGTCAAGCCCGCTGCGATGCAGTTGCGCCAGATAAAGCTTGGTGTCGAAATGGCGTTTGCGCAGGGTCTTTTCATTGGCGGTGATGGTTTCGGCGCTGGCCTCATCCCAGGTGGCGTAAAGCGTCGGGATCGGTCGCAGCATCGCCTCGACCGTCTCGCCGATGCGCATCACCTCGCGCGCGGCACAGGATAGCGCGCGGTCGGCGTCACCAAGCGCGGCCGGGTCAAGGGCGGTGAAATGGTCATGCGGGGCAGGGGCCGCCGGGGCCTGTAGCATCGCCGAGGCCATGCGCGCGGCCAGCCCGGTAAAGGGCAGAACGACAATTACAAGCGCAAGGTTAAACACGATATGCAGGTGGATCGCCTGCTGCGCTGGTGTGGCGCCGAGCCAGTCAAGCGGCGGCTGAAAGCTGCGGAACGCAACCAGCGTCAGGGCCGCGCCACCGCCGCGCAGCACCAGATTGGCGATGATCATCCGGCGCGCCTCAATCGGGGCGGCCAGCGTCAGCACGAAGGCGATGAACGCCCCGCCAAGGTTGGCCCCAAGGATAAGGGCCACCGCCGCTGGCAAGGGCAGAACGCCCTGCAACACCAGCGTCACGAAAAGCAGAACCGCCGCCACGCTTGAATGCACCACCCATGCAAACAGCGCGCCGATGACAAAGGCGGTAAGCGTGTCGCGCCCGAGGTATTGCATCGCCATGATCGCGCCGGTGCTATCGGTCAGCGGCGCCGTGGCCGCGCGCAGCATATCCAGCGAGACAAAGATAAGCGCCAGACCGATCAGGATGCGCCCGCTTTGACGCACGCGTTTCTGATTGCCGCGCAGGAACATGGCGACGCCGATGAGCAGAAGGATCGGCACAAGCCAAGTCTGGCGCACCAGAAGAAGCTTGGCGACCAGAGCCGAGCCAAGATCGGCGCCCAGCAAAATCGCCAGCCCCGCCGCGACCGCAATACCGCCAGCGGCCACAAAATTGGCGGCCAAAATCGCCACGGCGGTCGAGCTTTGCAAAGCCATCGCCGAGGCGGTGCCGGTCAGGGCCGCCCAAAGCCGGCTTTTGCCCGAGCGGCGCAACCAGAGACGAAGCTGATTGGAAAAGGCGCGCTCGACGCCGGTGCGTACCAATCGCACCGCCCAGATCAACAGGGCAGCGGCGCCTGCGATATGCAGGAAAAACAAGGTCAGGTTTGGTGTTTCCAAGGTGGATGATCCAGATCGTCAGAAAGGGTGCGGCCCGGTGCCAAAGGCCAGTGACACGCAGGTGCTTTGAAATCCGTCCCGCCAATCATGCAGCATATAGCCACCGGGCGCAGTACAAAAGCCAACCGGCGCATTCGGGCGAAAGTCGACGGGAAAGGTGCTGGAGATTGCCGCACTGGTCAGGGCGATGCAAGGGCCAACCTGACCGATGAAGGTATTATGCACATGCCCGGCAATCAGGCGCACCTCGGATTTGGCAGTGCCAAGGACCTCAGCCAGGGGGGCGGTGGTGTCAAGCCCGATGCGGTCCATGAAGCGGATGCCGGACGTAAATGGCGGGTGATGCAGGGCCACAAGGGCGGGCACATCGGGGCGCGCCTGCAATGCACCCTGCAAAAACGCCAGCGTGTCGCCGTCAAGCGTGCCACCGCCTTGCCCTTCGATCAGTGTATCAAGCCCGATCAGGCGCAGATCGGCAAAGTCATGCAGCCAGTTCAATCGGCCCTCACCGGGCAGATAATCAAGGTCCGCAAGGGCATCGCGCATCGGCTCGCGCAGGTCGTGATTGCCGGGAATGGCAAACCATGGCAAGCCAAGCCTCTCAACCTGACGGCGCAACAGGCGATAGCTTTCGGCATCGCCATGATCGGTCAGATCGCCGGTTACGACAACCGCATCAATCGGGCCAAGCCGATCCAGATCGGCGACAATCCGGGTGATCGCCGAGCCCAAAAGCGCAAATGTATCAAGTTCACCCGAGACGCGGTGCGGCGGCACGGTGACATGGGTATCGGTGAGTTGCAGGATACGGGTCATTTGATGCCCGCGCGCAGGAACGCCTGAACAAACTGACGCTGAAACACCAGAAAGGCGATCAGCAGCGGCGCAATCGACATCAGCGTGGCCGCCGATATGACCGAGATATCAACGCCATTTTCCGGCGCGCCAAAGATCGACAATCCCACGGTCAGGGGCCGCGTGTCGGGCGAATTGGTGACGATCAGCGGCCACAAAAAGTTGTTCCAATGGGTTG
>CBDTZA010000226.1:0-4233 GCA_965364785.1 uncultured Roseovarius sp.
GGCGGCTTGCTGGCGGAACAGGTCGGTCTTGCCAATCATCCCCACCACACGACCGTTTTGCGCCACCGGCAGGTGATTGACCCCCAGTTCCGACAGTTTCATCAGCGCATCAAGCCCAAGCTGATTGGGCGCGATGGTGACCGGGTCAGGTGTCATGATCTGGGATACGGGCACCGCCCCGGTCAGCCCTTCGGCCAGCACTTTGTTGGTCAGGTCATGCGCGGTGATGATCCCGGCAAGCCGCTCGCCCTGCATCACCACGACCGAGGAAATCACGTGGTCGCGCATCAGGCGCGCCACATCGGTGATCGTCGCCTCTGGCGCACAGATGATTGGCGTCTGCGCCATCATGTCAGAGACCTGAAGCGCCGTGAGGCCAGTGGCATAGGGGCCGTCATCGCTGGCGGCCTCTGAAGGGCGGGCGCGCTCGAACCACTGGGCGATCTCGGGCGAGCGGTCCATCAGGTCAAGAAAGCGGTCCTTGGGGATCACCACAAGGCGGCTTGGTTCGGCCGCGCGGGCGGTCAGCATGGCGTTGCCATCACGCAACAGGCCACGTTCGCCCATGATGTCACCGACCCCGCGCCGCGACACAAGATCGGCATGGCCGGTCTCGATATCAAGCGCGCCGCTTTCCACCACGTAAAGCCCGGCCAGCGGGCCGCCCTTTTGAAACAGAACTTCGCCGGTGGCGACCTCGACCATGGCCAGATGTGGGCCAAGGTCGTCGCGCAGGGCGGCGGGCAACGCATTGAACGGCGCATGACGCGTCAGCGCCTCAAGCAGGTCGGGTCTGGGATCACTCATTGGATCAGTATCCCTTTGGATTGGCCAGGAAATCTATCTAAAAGCGCCCGTTGTCCGGAAATATCGGGGGCGTTGGAAAAGGACGGGGGCGACATAGGCCGCCCCCGCCGATCGTTGTTTAGTGGTCGGTCGCAACGCCGGCGCCTTTGGGGACGCGCACGCTTTCCACCAGATCCTTGATATGCTGCGGGGTCTCTTTGGTCATGCTTGACACTACATAGGCCACGGTGAAGTTGATCATCGCGCCAATCGCACCGAAGGATGTCGATTTGATCGTGCCCAAAAGCGGATCAGCATCGGTGAAGCTGTTGGTGTCAGGGATGAAGAACCAGCCCTTGTGCAGGAAGATATAGACCAGCGTGATGATCAGACCGGCCAGCATGCCTGCCACAGCGCCGTGATTGTTGATCTTCTTCGAGAAGATCCCCATCATCAGTGCCGGGAAGATCGACGCCGCCGCCAGACCAAAGGCCAGCGCCACGGTTTGCGCGGCAAAGCCCGGAGGGTTGATGCCCAGATAGGTGGCCACGGCAATCGCGACCCCCATGGAAACGCGGGCCGACATCAGCTCGTTTTTTTCGCTGATGCTCGGGTTGAACTGACCCTTGATCAGGTCGTGGCTGACCGCCGACGAGATCGCCAGCAGCAAACCTGCCGCCGTTGACAGCGCCGCCGCCAGACCACCGGCAGCCACCAGCCCGATCACCCAACCCGGCAGGTTGGCAATCTCGGGATTGGCAAGAACCAGAATATCAGGGTTAAAGTTGGTCAGCTCGTTGCCGGCCCAACCGTTTGCCGCAGCCTTGACCTGCATCGCGTCCGAGGCATCGTTGTAGTATTGGATAAAGCCGTCGCCGTTCTTGTCTTCCCAGCCCAGCAGACCGGTTTTCTGCCATGTGGCCATCCAGTCGTATTTGGGGTCATTCGCGATCTGCTCGACCGAGACGGCCTGCGCATCGGTGCCATTGGGCCACATCAGCTCGGTGATGTTCAGACGCGCCATGGCGCCCACAGCCGGGGCTGTCAGGTACAGCAGGGCGATGAACACCAGTGCCCAACCCGCAGACCAGCGCGCATCAGCAACACGGGGCACGGTGAAAAAGCGCATGATGACGTGGGGCAGACCGGCAGTACCGATCATCAGGCTGAGCGTGAACAAAACCATGTTCAGCGTGTCGGCGTGATGGGTGGTATATTCCGCAAAGCCCAGTTCGCGAACAATCGCATCCAGCTTGGCCAACAGCGGCTCGCCACTGGCGACGTGATCACCAAACAGGCCCAACGCCGGGACCGGATTGCCGGTCAGTTGCAGCGAGATAAAGATCGCCGGAATGGTATAGGCCATGATCAACACGACATATTGCGCAACCTGCGTATAGGTCACACCTTTCATGCCGCCGAAAACCGCATAGGCAAACACCACACATGCCCCGATCAACAGACCGCTGGTGTTGGAGATTTCAAGAAAGCGGCCAAAGGCCACGCCAACGCCGGTCATCTGGCCGATCACATAGGTGGTTGAGGCCACGATCAGACAGATCACGGCAACCATGCGTGCGGTTTTGGAATAAAACCGGTCGCCGATGAACTCGGACACGGTGAACTTGCCGAACTTGCGCAGGTAAGGCGCAAGCAGCAGGGCCAGCAGAACATAGCCGCCGGTCCAGCCCATCAGGAAGGTCGAGTTGTCATAGCCGGTAAAGGCAATCAGACCCGCCATCGAGATGAACGAGGCCGCCGACATCCAGTCAGCCGCTGTGGCCATACCGTTTGTGACGGGGTGAACGCCGCGACCCGCGGCGTAGAATTCACTGGTCGTGCCTGCGCGCGCCCAGATTGCGATGCCGATGTAGAGCGCGAAAGACGTGCCTACAAACAGCAGGTTAAGTGTAAACTGATCCATTGTGCCTGTCCCTGTTATTCTTCACCGACGCCGTGTTCGGCATCAAGTTTGTTCATCCGCCAGGCGTAGAAAAAGATCAGCGCCAGAAAGACCAGAATCGAGCCTTGCTGTGCGAACCAAAAGCCAAGATCGGTGCCGCCGACGGCGATCCCCGACAGCATGGGGCGCAACAGAATGCCAAAGCCGAATGAGACAAGGGCCCAGATTACCAGGCTCCATAGAATAAGACGCACATTGGCTTTCCAATAGGCGTTGGATGCTTCTTTATCGGACAAAGCGTGCCCTCCCTTTTTACAGGTTTCCTCCTGCCTGCGTGGGACCATCCCGGCGCAGGCCGTTCTTTACGCAAGCGTCGACGTGACGACCGCGTTCAGCTCTTGGGCGACATCCCCGATCGGGGCCATCGCATCAACGCAGGCAAGAACCCCGCGCGCGTCATAATAAGAAATCAGCGGCGCGGTTTGCGCGTGATAGGCCACAAGCCGTTGGGTGACGGTTTCGGCATTGTCATCAGCGCGGCGTTTCATATCCGTGCCACCGCATTTGTCACAAGTGCCGCTCACCGCCGGGGCCTTGAAGCTGTCGTGATAGCCCTCACCACAGCCGCCACAGGTGTAGCGGCCCGAAATCCGGGTCACCATCGCGCCGTCGTCCACCTCAAGGCTGATCGCGGCACGGATGTCCTGACCAAGATCGGCCAGCAACCCGTCAAGCGCCTCGGCCTGCACGGTGGTGCGCGGAAAGCCGTCCAGAATAACGCCAGTGGCGCAATCAGGTTGGGCAAGCCGGTCGCGCAGGATCGCGATGACGATCTCGTCGCTGACCAGATCGCCCGCCTCCATCACCGCCTTGGCGGCGCGCCCGGCCTCTGTTCCCGCCGCCACAGCCGCGCGCAGAAGATCGCCGGTTGAAAGCTGGATCAGGCCAAACTTTTCCTCAAGCATGCGCGCCTGTGTGCCCTTGCCCGCCCCCGGCGGTCCAAGCAGGACCAGATTGGCGGCGGTCTGCGGTGTGTCGTTTCCATCCATCATCGTCTTTCCCCCTCAGGCCAGTGCGGTGCGGTTGGTGATCAGCTCGTCCACAACCGACGGATCGGACAGGGTCGAGGTGTCGCCAAGGCTGTCGTAATCGTTCTCGGCGATCTTGCGCAGGATACGGCGCATGATCTTGCCCGATCGGGTTTTCGGCAGGCCGGGCGCCCATTGGATGACATCGGGCTTGGCAATCGGGCCAATCTCGGTGCGCACCCAGTTGGCAAGCTCGACACGCAGCTCATCGGTGGGTTCGACCCCGTCCATCAAGGTGACATAGCAATAGATGCCTTGCCCTTTGATATCATGGGGATAGCCGACAACGGCGGCCTCGGACACGGTGGCATGTGCGACCAGAGCGCTCTCGACCTCAGCGGTGCCCATGCGGTGACCCGAGACGTTGATCACATCGTCAACCCGGCCGGTGATCCAATAATCGTCATCCTCGTCACGCCGACAGCCGTCACCGGTGAAATAATAGCCTTTGAACAT
>CBDTZA010000227.1:0-4231 GCA_965364785.1 uncultured Roseovarius sp.
GGGCATTGGCGGCATCACACCCGCACAGAAACTGAAAATGGCCGCTTAAGTTCTACGAAGGCACCCCGTTAGAAATGGGGGGATTACCACAACGCCGCTTACAACACACAAGAAACAAGCCGCATAAACAATCACACGAACGAGCCAGAGCCTCCAATGATCAAGCCGCTCCTATGTCCCATATTATATGACGACGGACAGCGCGTTGATATATTTGCGGCTGCAGACCGCCGCGCTGATTGTCTCCGCAGCCATGCGCTGCTCAGTGACCGTGCCATGAAATTTGGCAGTGCCGGAAAGGCAAGGCGGGAAATCTGAACGATTCCCCGCATTTTGCTTGTCAGAACCATTTGCCGGCGGTCATATCCGCAGGCATAGGCACCTCGGTGCTGGCCGTCAGTGGCACGCTCTTGAATTCGGCCTTGATCGCGCTGTTCCACATTTTTGCCCTCTCCGACAATTCACGATCATCCGATTGCATCCGGCCCCGGGCCAATATCACACCGAGATCGGCACCATGATAGCAGTATTCCCCCACGCCATAGACGCGCAGATAAAACGCCTCATGTTCGTCGCCAAGCGCGCTGATGTTGTGGCCGGCCCGCGTGAATTCAATCGCGCCGTCATCATCCATGGTCCAGATCCCGGACCTTGGGGCCTGCGTGATCAGCTCTACCTTGTCCTCGGTCTGTTTTAGAATCAGCTGGGTCCAGTAATCATAATGATTCCAACGGCTCTGTACTTCGTTGATATCAATCTCGTAATCGACATCCATGAATTCAAGCAGATGAAACAGGAACAGCGGGCAGCCGCCATAGTTAGAGGTGATGAGGTTGGTGGGCGGCGAGGCACCAGAGATGCGTGGATTTATCTCGCCCAGATAAACTTCATTGGTGTCGGTATCGAGTAGGAAGTCGGTGCAGAAAACGCCCTTGTACCCCTCTTTATACAGCCGATTACCCAGCTTGCGCGCCATTTCACGGACCTTTTCAGGCACACCTTCGGGCAGAATCGCGGGTGAAATATCGTTGCCGCACCAGCCACCCTTATAGGGGGTGATCTCCTCAAAACCGGTGATATCCGTCATCACCGGCCCCACCAGCGTTCCGTGCCGCGTGGCGCAGCCTTCAATCGTGCCCGGCAGGTGATTGAGGCGCTTCATCACCTTCAATTCCTCGCCGATGATCTTGCTTGAAAACTTGTCCCAATCCTCTTTCGTCTTGATAAAGAAGGTGGTCCGGCCGCTGTCACCATAAGGCGTCTGCACGACCAGATCCTTGCCCAGCTTGGCCTTGGCAGCCAGTTTGTTCAGCTTGGCATAGGTATCTGCCTTGCCCATCACATTGGGCGCGCTTTCAACCCCTGCTTCATTGCCAAGACGCGTGGTCTCGATCTTGCTGTCCAGACGGTGGCGAAGCTCGTTCGGGGGCAGGGCGATCGTGACGCCGATGTCTTCGCAAAGCTCTTCGGTTTTCTCGTCAAACATCACAAAAAGCGCCAGCCCTGGCTCACGCTCACGGACGCGGGCGCGAAATTCCGGATGGTCGATCAGATAGTTTCCGACGTCTTCCATCGACTGAAAGACCGGCGCTCCAAGCTGCGTTGGTTTGAAAACCCGCGGATGTTGGCCGTCAAAGACGTCAAAGTAGTTGACGAACTCCAACCCGCCGACCCATTGATCCAGCCCAAGCAGGTTGAAGGGCGTGGGCATCACCACATAAATCGGCTTCTTGTTCCTACGCAGATAGCGATAGATTTCAGTCAGCCCGGTTAGTTTTTCCTTAGTCTCGTTCATTCCTTGATCTCTCCCGTTGGTGCGTGTCTGTCCGCGCATAGGCGAAGTTGCGATCTGTTGAGGCTTAGGCTCTTCGCTACGCATCCGTTTCAGAATGCGCCGCCCGGCTTCGGCAAAGAAACCGCCGACCCGCATGAGGTGTTTCTTCAGGTCGTTTCGTATCAAGCGCAAAGCCCCTTTACATTTGTTATCTTCAACCCGAAGGTAACGATATATTCGGTAACTATGCTACCCGCTAGTAATAATAAAGTTGCTTGTTGCATAGCGCGGGTTATGGTGTGACGCTCAGGACCGGACCGGACCTGATTGGCAAGACAACGGCACCTTCGCTGCTTTGGGGGTGTCTGTAACTAAAGGGGCGCAACGACGCTCAAATTGGAGGAGCTACCCTATGAAAATGAGCCTGTTCACACGCCGCGTGGCGCTTGCTGCGATGTCTGGTGCGGTCGCGATGACTGCAATGGCATCGGTAGCAACGGCAGACACGACCCGCCTGCGGTTCCACACCTTTTACGGCACAGAGATTGATCCTATCATCAAAAAATTCACCGATGCCGTCAAAGACGCATCTGGCGGTGATCTGCGGGTTCAGGTCTTTCATGGCGGCGAGCTTGTGGCCAGTGACCAGTTGCTTGAGGCAGCGGCAAAAGGGTCGATCGACATTGCGCATGGCACAGGTGGTTACTGGTCTGGCCAGGTTGACATCGGCAACATCGAGGCCGGATTGCCTGGCGGTTGGACCAGCGTGAAAGAGGCCAAAGACTTCTTTGATAGCGAACCGGTCAATGCCTTGTTGAGCGAAGCCTATGAAGAGGCGGGCGTTGTCTATCTGGGCAAAGGCTATGGTCATGATTACGATTTGCTGACAAAGGAACCTGTGGCCGATCTGGAAGAAATGAAAACCCGCAAGATCCGCGCGACCTCGGCTGTTGCCAAGGTGCTGTCGCATTTCGGCATCCCGACAGTTTATATGCCCGCAGGCGAGCTTTATATCGGCCTTTCGACCGGCGTGATTGACGGCGTCATCTATGGTGGCCCGGTTGAATACGAACAGCTGAAGCTGAATGAAGCGGCGAAATACTATACCCGTCTGAACATGCTGATGCCGGGCTGGACCGAGACATTCCTTGCCAACCCTGCCAAGTGGAATGCGCTGTCGGATGATCATAAAAAGATCATGGAGGATGCGATTGCGC
The DNA here is from genome assembly GCA_965364785.1 of uncultured Roseovarius sp. Taxonomy (GTDB): domain Bacteria; phylum Pseudomonadota; class Alphaproteobacteria; order Rhodobacterales; family Rhodobacteraceae; genus Roseovarius. Next base: position 2,992 of record CBDTZA010000227.1, read on the forward strand.
AATTCGCGCAAGACATCAACGACTGGCTTGCCGCGGGCAACGAAGCGGTGGCGGCCAAAGGTGACGTGTTCGTCTTTTCCGAACTGCCCGAAGCTGATTCCAAGCAGTTGACAGTTGCGGCGCAGGAAGTCTGGCAAGAAGAGGCGGCACGTTCGGCGCGCAACGCCAAGCTGATCGAACTGCTGGTTGAAAACGCCAAGGCGCAAGGGCGTCTGTGATGGTTTGGGTGACAAGATACCTTGTCGCCCAGGATGGCCTGTCCGAATATGTCGGGCGGGCCATTTCCTGGCTTACGCTGGGGATGATCGGGGTTTTGATGATCGAAATTACCGCCCGGTATTTCTTCAACTCCCCGACCCTTTGGGCGCATGAAACAAGTACGATGCTTTATGGTGCTTTTTGCATGTTGGCGGGGGCCTACACGCTTCGCCATCGTGGCCATGTTCGCAGTGAAGTGATCTGGGGTGCGTTGCCCAAACGCGGGCAAGCCTTTTGCGATGTGCTTATCTTCTCGATGGGCGCTGTCGTTCTGGCGATCTTTCTGAAACTGGCGATAGCTTTTGCCGCTGACAGCTGGGCCGTGCTGGAATATTCCAACAAAAGCATGTGGCAACCGCCGCTTTACCCGATCAAAACGGTGATCCCGGTGGCCGTGGGTCTGGTCCTGTTGCAGAATATGGCCGAGTTGCTGCGCGCCGTTCTGACGTTGTTCAAAATCGACTATTATGACCCCCGCGAACAGGAGTTCGAATCTGATATCGACCCCGAATTGCTGCCTGTCATTCTGGACGGTAATGTTGACGCGGCTGTCGACACGCACGCATCCAACAAACGCTGACTTGCGGCCGAAATGGGCTGTTGCTCTCTCAAGGATCTATAAATGGAAAATCTGGACCCGCTTGCCATAACGGGAATCATGTTTGCGTCAATGCTGGTGCTTATGGCGCTTGGCGCCCCGCTAGCCTGGGCGCTGACGATTTGCGGTATTGGCAGCGCCTATGCAATCTATGGAGATGGCGGGCTTGACCTGCTGATCTCATCTACATTCAGCGCGATGGACAACTTTCTGCTGGTGGCCCTGCCGATGTTCATCTTCATGGGGCTGGTTTTGCAACGCTCGGGTATCACCGACGATCTGTTTGAGATGATCCACAAACTGATGGGCCGATTGCCCGGTGGCCTTGGCATCGGAACAGTCGTCATCTGCGCCTTGATTGCCGCCATGGCCGGTGTGTCCGGG
>CBDTZA010000228.1:0-4168 GCA_965364785.1 uncultured Roseovarius sp.
TCGATCCTCGGCGGGCGCAGCGTCTATGAAACCCGCCACCAGATCGGTGTCGAACTGGCGCGCGAAGCCCCGGTTGATGCCGATCTTGTCTGTCCGGTGCCCGATAGCGGCACCCCGGCGGCAATCGGGTTCAGCCACGAATCGGGTATTCCCTACGCCATGGGCATCATCCGCAACCAATATGTGGGCCGCACATTTATTGAGCCGACCGAACAGATCCGCAACATGGGTGTGCGTCTCAAGCTCAACGTGAACCGCGCCCTGATCAAGGGCAAACGGGTCATTCTGGTGGATGACAGCGTGGTGCGCGGCACCACCAGCCGCAAGATCAAGGAAATGATCCTGGATGCCGGCGCAAAAGAGGTGCATTTCCGCATCGCCAGCCCGCCGACCGCCTGGCCTTGTTTTTATGGGGTGGATACGCCGCAGCGCGAAAAGCTGTTGGCGGCGACCATGTCCGAGGATGAAATGCGCGACCACCTTCAGGTCGACAGCCTCAAGTTCATCTCGCTCGACGGGCTTTATCGTGCCGTGGGCGAGGCCGAGGGGCGCAATTCAAAATGCCCGCAATATTGCGATGCCTGCTTTTCGGGGGAATATCCGGTGGCGCCAAGTGATATGATCGAACAGGGTTTTCAGCTGAAAGCCGCCGAATAAATCACCGATTTCAGATCTGAATGGATGCCCGTGCGCTAAAAGTCGCGCGGGCATGCTGCATTGCGGCATAATTCCGCCACCGTCCGCAGGGAGGCCTTTGTTTTCCCTCTGACCTCGACTAGATGCCCGGCTCACGACCCAACGCCAGAGGCACATATGTCAGAGACCACCCAAACCCCAGAGGCCACGCTGGCCGTCGCCACCGTGATAGATGCGCTGCCGGATGCGCGCCTGTCGCTGCTTGGCACCGTACTGGGGCCCGATATGTCGCATGCGCTTATGCGGATCGGAAAATCCAAGGTTGAGCGTGTCAAAGTCGGCGATGCGATCGACGGCGCAACCGTGGCCGCGATTGGCGAAGGCGTGGTCATGCTCTCGCGCGCGGGTCATACCGAACGCCTTAGCCTGCCGACCTCGTAAGACTTACGGCATAACGCCTAACCTCTCTGGCGCTGCAAACTGTCCCGACTTTTTCGCAGCATCTGCAATAAAGTCAACGAAGGCCCTTGATTTATGCCCCGTCTGGTGGGATTTGCCCCTTATGAGCGAAAACACATCCCCCCCTATCGCCCTTGTGACCGGCGCCTCGCGCGGTCTTGGGGCGGCCATCGCCGAGGCCCTGGCGAAAACCAATCATGTGGTCGCGGTTGCGCGCACCACCGGCGCATTGGAAGAGCTGGATGATCGCATTCAGGCCGCTGGCGGACAGGCGACGCTGGCCCCGATGGATATCACCAACAAGGATGCCATGGCCCAGCTTTGCCGCTCGATCCATGATCGCTGGGGCGGGGTTGCGATCTGGGTACATGCGGCGGTGCATGCCGCACCGCTTATGCCCGCGGGCCAGCTCTCCGAGAGTGACTGGACCAAATCGGTCACCTGCAACGTAAACGCGATGGGCGTTCTCATTCCCTTTATCGCGCCGCTTCTGGGCGAGGCCGGTCAGGCGGTGTTCTTTGAAGACGGTCACGCGGGCGAGAAATTCTTTGGCGCATATGGCGCCACCAAGGCCGCGCAGATCGCCCTTGCCCGCAGTTGGCAAGCGGAAACCGTGCGCACCGGCCCAAAGGTGCATGTGCTCAGACCCGCGCCGATGGCCACCGCCACACGCGCGCGCTTTTTCCCCGGCGAAGACCGCGACACGCTGGCCGCGCCCAAGGATGAGGCCGCGCGCCTTTTGGGCTTGCTCAGCTAACCCATAGGCCAGTGCCTGCTTGCCGCTGGGGCGGTGCGAGGATAGACAGGGGACAAACCGCAGCAGGGGGCCGAACATTGCGCATTCTCATCACCAATGACGACGGGATCAACGCACCGGGCCTTGAGGTTCTGCACGAGATCGCCACCGCCCTTGCCGGCCCTGCGGGCGAGGTCTGGACCGTGGCCCCCGCGTTCGAGCAATCCGGCGTTGGCCACTGCATCTCCTACACCCGCCCGATGATGATTGCCGAGATGGGCGAGCGCCGCTTTGCCGCCGAAGGCAGCCCGGCCGATTGCGTGCTTGCGGGCCTGCATGACGTGATGAAAGACGCGCGCCCCGATCTGGTGCTGTCGGGGGTGAACCGGGGCAACAACTCGGCCGAGAACGCAGTTTATTCCGGCACCGTGGGCGCGGCGATGGAGGCGGCCTTGCAAGGCGTGCCCGCAGTCGCACTTAGCCAGTATTACGGCCCCGATAATCGCGATCTTGACGACACATTCGAGGCCGCCCGCGTGCACGGATTGCAAACCCTGCGCACCCTTCTGGACAAGGGCGTGTGGACCAGAGACGATTACGGCATCTTTTACAACATCAACTTTCCGCCGGTTCCGGCGGCGGATGTCAAAGGCCTGCGCGCCGCACGCCAGGGGTTTCGCCGCGATATGGGCTTCGGGGTAGAGCCGCATGTCGCGCCGTCGGGACGGCGCTTTTTGTGGGTCACCGGCGCGCCACAGCAGAACCCGACAAGCCCCGGATCGGACGCCGATGTGAACCTCAAGGGCTATATCTCGGTCACGCCGATGCGCGCAGACCTCACGGCCCATGACGCGCTGGAGAAGCTGAAAGCCATCGAATGAGTGACGAGGCCGACGCAATCGCCGAACGCAAGATGCAGTTCCTGTTCGCGCTGCGCTCAAAAGGCGTGACCGATGCGCGGGTTCTGACGGCGATGGAAAAGATTGACCGTGGCCCGTTCATTCGCGGCTATTTTTCTGAGCGCGCCTATGAGGATATGCCGCTTCCGATTGCCTGCGGTCAGACCATAAGCCAGCCCTCGGTTGTCGGGCTGATGACGCAGGCGCTTAAGGTCACCAATCGCGACAAGGTTCTTGAGGTCGGCACCGGCTCTGGCTATCAGGCGGCGATCCTCAGCCTGCTGGCGCGCCGGGTCTATACGGTGGATCGTCACAAGCGGCTGGTGCAGGACGCGACCGAGATTTTTCGCGGCCTCGATCTGACCAATATCATCGCGCTCACGGCCGATGGCAGCTTTGGTTTGCCCGATCAGGCGCCGTTTGACCGGATCATCGTCACCGCCGCCGCCGAAGACCCGCCCGGCCCCCTATTGGCGCAGTTGAAAATTGGGGGTATCATGGTCGTACCCGTGGGTCAGTCCGATGCCGTGCAACGGCTGATCCGGGTGACCCGCCATGAGAGCGGGTTTGACTATGACGAATTGCGCCCGGTGCGCTTTGTGCCCCTTGTCGAAGGACTTGGGCGCGACGGCTAACCCGGCGTCAGGAATTGACTGAGTGAAAGTTTAGGAACCAAGCCCCGGCCAACAAAGGGCAGTAAACGAGGATAGATCGAGATGCGTTATTTCCCGCGATCAGTGCCCTTTGTGGCCGGCATGGCTGTTTTTCTGGCCGGCTGCGATCAACCGCTTGATATGGACCTGCGCGGTGCCTTTGGCAATGCGCCCTCCACCGCCGAAGCCGCCCGCAACGCCACCGCGCTGCGCCCAAAGCCCGACAGTCGCGGCATCATCTCTTATCCCGGCTATCAGGTTGCGGTGGCACAGCGCGGCGACACGGTGGCCACTCTGGCCGCGCGAATTGGCGCCAATGCACCGGAACTGGCCCGCTTTAACGGCATCCAGACCGGCGATCCGCTGCGCCCCGGCGAGGTGATCGCCCTGCCCGGCCGCGTCGCCGAACCCACGGGCGGGCCGATTCAGCCACCCTCTGGCGTGGATATCTCGACACTGGCGAGTGGCGCCATTCAGCGCGCCGATGCGCAAAAGGTTCAGACCAGCACGCTTGCGCCCGCGCCCCGCGTCGGCGTTGAACCCGTGCGCCACCAGGTCGCGCGCGGCGAAACCGCCTTTAGCATCGCGCGGCTTTATGATGTCTCGATCCGCAGTCTGGCCGACTGGAACGGTCTTGGCCCAGATTTCGCCGTACGCGAAGGTCAGTTCCTGTTGATCCCGGTGGCCCTTCCGGGTGAGGACGCCGCCCGCTATGACGCGCGCGAGGCCGCCGCCGTGACCGCGCCGGGGGTTGGCGCGCAGGTCGCCGCCCGTCCCGCTGATTT
>CBDTZA010000229.1:0-4168 GCA_965364785.1 uncultured Roseovarius sp.
CCATGGTCCGCAGGTCTTGGTCGGCTCGTCGATGGGCGGCTGGATCTCATTGCTGATGGCGCGCGCCATGCCAGAGCGGGTGGCGGGGCTTGTCACCATCGCCGCCGCGCCGGATTTCACGGAAGACTCCATGTTGGCCGGATTTGACGCCGCACAGCGCGCCGAACTGGCCAAGACGGGGCAGGTCGCCCTGCCCAGCGAGTATGGCGAGCCCTATATCATCACCCGCCGCCTGATCGAGGATGGCCGCAATCACCTGGTTTTGCGCGACCCTCTGGATTTGCCCTCTCATGTTCGATTTTTGCAAGGAACAGCAGATAAAGACGTGGGTATATCGGTCGCAATGCGGCTTTTGGACCATGCGACGGGGCCGGATATACGTCTTACGCTCGTGCGTGGTGCCGATCACCGCTTTTCCGATCCGGACTGTCTGGCCCTGATCGCAAGCTCTGTTGAGGACGTTCTGGCGCGGGCTGCGGCAACCTGATGCGCGGGGTTTTGAAATGGCTCGGGCGGGCGTTTGTGGCGCTTGTCTTGCTTGTCATTGCCGTCGTTGCTTTGGCCCCCGCCGAAGAGATCGCCGCGCCCGCGCCGTTTGATTCCGCGCAAATTCGGTGAGGGGGTTGGCGTCTATCTTGCGAGTGTTGAAGCCGCCTATTCCGACATCCGCCCCGATAGCCAGAAGCGCGTGATCTGGGCCGGGCAGGCCGAGACGCACACGCCGGGCTGAATCAGCGGCATATTATAGCGCGCGCGGGCGCATTGGCTTGACCGCGGCACTACATCTGGTGTCAATCTGAGGCGAGGCGATTTTGGTCCAAGGTCGAATAAAGGATGTTTCATGACCCATGATCCGGTGGTATTCTTGCCCGGCATGATGTGCGATGCGCGGCTTTTCAAACAGCAACTGGCAGATTTGAGCCGGGATACAACCGTCACCGTCGCCCCGATCACTGGCGGCGACAGGGTTGAGGAAATCGCATCAAGCCTGCTTGACGTGCTGCCGCTGCGCTTTGCCCTGGCGGGGCTGTCGATGGGCGGGATCGTCGCGATGGAGATCTTGCGCCGGGCCCCTGATCGGGTGTCGCGGATCGCTTTGATGGACACCAATCCGCTGGCGGAAACACCGCAATCGGCCACCGCCTATGAGCCGTTTATCATCAAGCTGCGCTCAGGCAGCCTGGCCGATGCGGTGCAGTCGTTCTTGCAGCCTGACTATCTGGCACCGGGCAATGGGCGCGGGGCCGTCATAGATCAAGTCATTGAAATGGCGCAAAATATTGGCGTAGATGCGATTATAAAACAGACCCGCGCGTTGCAGCGCAGGCGCGACTATCAATCGGTTTTGCGGCGCTGCAAGGTGCCGGCATTGGTGCTTTGTGGGCGCCATGACGGTCTGACGCCACTCAAACGCCATAGCTTTATGGCCGAGCTGATTCCCTATGCCAGTCTGTCGGTGATTGAAGGGGCGGGCCATCTGCCGCCGTTGGAAGCGCCCGAGGCGACCACCGCCGCGCTGCGCGCCTGGCTGGAACAGCCGTTTGTCCTGCAAAAGCGGGTGGAGGCCTGAGCGTCCCATTTGGGTTGCGCAAACAAAAAGGGCCGCCGAGATGATCAGCGGCCCTTTTGATTTCAGGAAAATGTTACCCGTTTGCGGCGAGGTTCTTATTGGCCGCCTTGGGCGTCGCAATGGCAGCCTTCGCCGGGGCAGGGGCGGCCGAATTGGCATCGATGAAATCGAGCACCAGCGGGCGGATATTATTGCGCCAGCTGCGCCCGGCGAAGATGCCGTAATGGCCAGCCTCGGGCTCAAGATAGCTGGCCTTTTTCTCATCCGGCAGGCCGGTGCAAAGCGCCAGAGCGGCGACACATTGGCCCGGCGCCGAGATGTCATCCTTGCCGCCTTCGACGGTTTTCACGGCGACATTGGTGATCTTGCCAAAGTCCACCTGATGGCCATCGACGACAAAGCGGTTCTGGGCAATTTCCAGACCCTTGAAGATCCGCTCGACCGTGGACAGGTAGAATTCGGCAGGCATGTCCATCACGGCCAGATACTCATCGTAGAACTTGTTATGGGCATCGTGATCGCTTGCTTCGCCTTGCGCGACGCGGGTGATTTGATCCGAGAAGGCCTGTGCGTGACGCTCGCCATTCATCGACACGAAGGACGCCAGTTGCAACAGGCCGGGATAAACCATCCGGCCAACGCCCTTGCGCTGAAAGCCGACGCGCTGAATCATGGTTTCTTCAAGCTGGCCCATGGTGACGCGGCGGCCAAAGTCGGTGACATCGGTCGGAGATGCGTCAGGGTCGACCGGGCCGCCAATAAGGGTCAGGGTGCGCGGCTGTGCCTCTGGGTGCAACTCGGCCAGATAGGCAGTGGCGGCAAGGGTCAGGGGGGCGGGCTGGCAAACGGCGATCACGTGCAGATCAGAGCCAAGCGCGCGCATGAAATCCATCAGATAAAGAGTGTAATCCTCGATATCGAACTTGCCTTCGGAGACCGGAATGTCGCGTGCATTGTGCCAGTCGGTGATATAGACGTCGCAATCGGGCAGAAGCGAGCGCACGGTCGAGCGCAGCAAAGTGGCATAGTGGCCCGACATCGGGGCTACCAGCAGAACACGCCGCGCCATCGGTGCGCGACCGGCGACGTTGAAGTGAATAAGATTGCCAAAGGCGCGCTCAACAGTTGTCTCGACGGTGACCAGATGGTCACGACCGTCTTCGCCGGTGATGGTCTCGATGCCCCAGTCGGGCTTGGTGACCATGCGCTGGAATGTGCGCTCCGTAACTTCTCCCCAGGCCGCCATCCAGTTCAAAGCAGGGTTTGGCACCATGCTGAAAACAGGATATGATGCCATTGAAAGAGCCGTCGCACCCAGCCATTGATTGGTATTGCGGAGGGTTTCCATCAGGTCGTAAGTCGCCATGTAACGCATAATCGTCTCCTAAAAAGGCAGATCGCCCGGTTCCATCCGTCGCACTGCCCCTCCGGCCTGACGACGTTATGCTGCATAGCAGAAAGAGTTAAAGGGAAATAGGTTAAATGGCAATGCAAGACGATGTCGCAGGTGAAAATATCGACAAGTTGAATGAAAATCTCGCCAAGGTCGAGCAACTGACACAACGTTTGATACAGGTCATGGCGTCGCGCGATTCCTCCAACCCCACCTTGAACAGCCCCCCGCAGGACTTGTTGACCAAGGCGGCCAGTTCCTATTGGTCCGAGATGGTCGAGAATCCCGGCAAGATTTACGAACAGCAGCTGGAATATTGGGGCAAGTCCGTGCGCCACTTTATGGACGCCCAGCAATTGATGTTGCGCGGCGATGGCGCGGAACTGGAAGACATCCCCGATATTCTTGCGGGCGACAAGCGGTTCGCCAACCCGCTCTGGCAGAGCCATCCCTATTTCAAATACATCAAACAGCAATATGCCCTGAACGCGCAGGCGATCGAGAACGCCGTTGGGGATGTGGATGACCTTGATCCCAAGGAAAAGCAGCGGCTGGACTATTTCGCGCATCAGATCATCGACATGATGTCGCCGACCAATTTTCTGGGCACCAACCCCGACGCGCTTGAACGTGCGGTGGAAACCGAAGGCGCGTCGCTGGTCAAGGGGCTGGAAAATCTGATCGCCGATCTTGAGGCCAACAAGGGCGAGCTTATCGTGCGGCTGGCCGATGAAACGTCCTTTGTGCTGGGCGAAAACATCGCCACCACCCCCGGCGAAGTGGTCTATCGCAACCGGATGATGGAGCTGATCCAATATGCGCCGACAACCGAAGAGGTTCACGCGACGCCTCTGATCATTTTTCCGCCCTGGATCAACAAATTCTATATCCTTGATCTCAAGGCACAGAACAGCATGATCAAATGGCTAACCGAACAGGGGTATACCCTGTTCGTGGTGTCCTGGATTAACCCCGATGCAAGCTATGCCGACGTGGGCCTTGAAGATTACATCGAAGAGGGCTTTCTGACAGCCATTTCCGAGGTCAAGGCGATCACCGGCCAGAAGCAGGTCAACACCGTGGGCTATTGCATCGCGGGCACGATGCTTCACCTGACGCTGGCGCTCATGGACAAGCGGGGCGATAAATCGGTCAAATCCGCCACCTTCTTTACCGCGCTGACCGATTTCTCGGAGCAGGGCGAA
>CBDTZA010000230.1:0-4162 GCA_965364785.1 uncultured Roseovarius sp.
GCCGCCTGAATGATCGGGGCCTGACCGCCCATGAAGGGGCCATAGGGGTTGGGCGTGGGCTGTTCAAAATGCACGGTGACGGTCAGATCATCGACCACCTCGACCGACTCGACGCCTTCGAATTTTGCCAACTGTGCGCAGCCACCTTCGGGATGCATGCAATATTCGGCGGTAAACTTCACATCAGTCGCCGAAAAGGGGCTGCCGTCGGACCAAGTCAGATCCGGCTTTATCTTCCAGGTGATCGACTTGAGATCTTCAGAGACGCCGCCGTTCTCGACGGTGGGAATTTCTTCGGCGAGAAAGGGCACCATCTCACCGGCCACGTTGTAGCGGCCAAGCGGTTCAAGAACGAGACTTGCAGCTTCGCGTTCCTTGGTGCCGCCGGTCAGATAGGGGTTCATGATCGACGGCGCCTGCCAGTAGATCAGATTCACATGGCCGTCGGCGCCGCGCTCGGCCCAGCCTGCGGTTGCAAGACAGGTGGTGGCGGTGGCGCCCAGTAAAAGGGATTTCAGGGTCATGGGGTAGTCAATCCTCCGTTGTTGGACAGCGCTTTATTGTGTGCCGTCTCATTAAGTCTTCCCGACCCGCAAGGCGGGGCCGGGTATGGCGGTCGTCACGGGGAACGGTCGCGCAGGTTGTGGCCAACGCTAGGCGCTGCATCCCCTAGACAGCAACTCCATCACAGACCGGATCGGTCTAAAATGCAAGCACCCCTTTATGCATTCGCATAAGTTGGCATTATGTTTACGTGTTCGTTTGACACTTGCCGGGCAAACTGAGTAGCGTTTGTGCAATCCATCCCTGAGTGCAAAGGTTAAGGCGCATGCTCGACCATCCTATCGCGCGGATCGAAAACCTGCGGGTCAGTTTTCAGACAAAGGATGGCCCGGTTGTCGGGGTCAAGGATGTCTCGTTTGAGGTCAACGCAGGTGAAACCGTCTGCATTGTCGGCGAATCCGGCTCTGGTAAATCGGTCTCGTCGCTGTCGCTGATGCGGCTGATTGAATATGGCGGCGGCACGATCGCGGGCGGGCGGATGCTGTTTGATCGCAAAGAGGGCGGCGAGATTGACCTTGCCCAGGCCGATCAAAGCCTGATGCGCACCATTCGCGGTAATGAAATCGGGATGATCTTTCAGGAACCGATGACGGCGCTGAACCCGGTCTTTACCGTTGGTCGCCAGCTTGCCGAAGGGCTTCGGGTGCATCGCGGTATGGACAAGGCACAGGCGCGCGCGCGGTCGTTAGAGTTGCTGAAAGAGGTCCGCATTCCCGAGGCCGAGCGCCGCCTTGATCAATACCCCCACGAATTGTCCGGCGGCATGCGCCAACGGGTGGTGATCGCCATGGCGCTTGCTTGTGCGCCGCGCCTGTTGATCGCGGACGAGCCGACAACCGCACTTGACGTGACCATTCAGGCAGAGATTCTGGCGCTGATGGACCGGCTCAAGCGCGAAACCGGCACGGCGGTGATTTTCATCACCCATGACATGGCGGTGGTGGCGCAGATGGCTGACCGCGTGGTGGTGATGTTTCGCGGCACCAAGGTGGAAGAGGGCACCGTCGAGCAGATTTTCGAGGCGCCGACCTATGATTATACCAAGGCGCTTTTGGCCGCCGTGCCCAAGCTTGGCGAGATGCGCGGCACGGCCTATCCCGAACCGATGAAGCTTTTGGGGCACGACGCCAGTGCCGTCAAGCCAATCATCGGCAGCGAGGATTTGTTGCTTAGCGTCAAGGGGTTAACCACGCGTTTTCCGGTCAAGGGCGGGTTTTTCCGGCGCACCTTGGCCAATGTCCATGCGGTCGAGGATCTGTCGTTTACCCTCAATAAGGGTCGCACCCTCAGCCTTGTGGGTGAATCCGGTTGTGGCAAATCCACCGCCGGTCGCTCGATCCTGCGGCTGGTCGAGCCATCGGGGGGCGCGGTCGATCTCGGCGGCGTTGACATCATGGCGCTCGATCCGGGCGCGCTGCGCCGGGCGCGGGTCAATATGCAGATGGTGTTTCAGGATCCGTTTGCTTCGCTTAACCCCCAAATGAAGCTTGCCGATCAGGTCGCCGAACCGATGCGCAACTATGGCCTTGTCAGCCGCTCGGAAATGGATGACCGGGTGGCGATGCTGTTTGACCGGGTCGAGCTGCCGCGCAGTTTTCTGGGCCGCTTTCCGCACGAACTTTCCGGTGGTCAGCGTCAGAGGGTGGCGATTGCGCGCGCGCTTGCGCTGAACCCGAAACTGATCATCGCGGATGAGGCGGTTTCGGCGCTGGATGTCAGCGTTCAGGCGCAGGTGCTTAACCTGATGATGGAATTGCAGGCCGAGCTTGGCCTGAGCTATCTTTTCATCAGCCATGACATGGCCGTGGTCGAGCGCGTAAGCCATGATGTGGCGGTGATGTATCTTGGCCGTATCGTCGAGCGCGGGCCGCGTCGCGCCGTCTTTGAGGACCCGCAACACCCCTATACGCAGGCCCTTCTTAAAGCGGTGCCAATCGCCGATCCGCGTCGTCGCAAATCCGAGAAGGATTTGAATTTCAAACCGATCCCCTCGCCAATCCATCCCGTCGGCCATGTGCCGGGGCCATCGGTTTATAAAGAGGTGACACCGGGGCATTTCGTGTTGACCTCTGACAGTGGATATTAAAATGACAGCGCGCCTAACCCCCTATGAACTAATGGAAAAGCTGGTCAGCTTTCCCACCGTCAGCCGCGACAGCAATCTGCCACTGGTGGATTGGGTCGAAGAGTATCTGAACGGCCACGGCATCACCGCGCATCGCCATTATGACGAGACCGGGCAAAAGGCGGCGCTGTTTGCCCATGTCGGCCCAGAGGTGCCCGGCGGTGTGGTCCTGTCGGGGCATACCGATGTGGTGCCCGTCGATGGCCAACCCTGGGCCTCTGACCCCTTTATCGTGGTCGAGCGGGACGGCAAATATTATGGGCGCGGGTGCTGTGACATGAAAGGCTTTGACGCGCTCGCGATCTGGGCCATGGTCGAGGCGCATCAGATGGGCGTGGCGCGGCCCCTGCAACTGGCGCTGAGTTACGATGAAGAGGTCGGTTGCGTCGGCGCGCCGCCGATGATCGAGCGGATGCTAGAGGTGCTGCCACGGGCCGAGCTAGCGATTATTGGCGAGCCGTCGATGATGCAGGCGGTGACTGGCCACAAGGGCGGGATCGGCCATAATGTGCATGCCATCGGCTTTGAGGTGCATTCCTCGCTGATGCACACCGGGGTTAATGCAATCATGGCTTCGGCGCCGCTGATTGAGTGGGCCAACCGGATGAACGCCGAGAACCGCGCGCGTGTCCCGAGCGCGCTTGCGGCGATGTTCGAGCCGCCCTGGACCACCGTCCATGTGGGCATGATTTCGGGCGGCACGGCCCATAACATCACTGCCAAGGATTGTCGCTTTGGCATGGATTTCCGGGTGGTCCCCGGCGAAGATCCGGATGACTGGAGCGCGCGTTTCATGACCCAGGTGGCCGAGGTCGAGGCCGCGATGCAGGCGGTTCATCCCGAGGCGCGGATTGATGTGACGCCGAAATTCTTGGTGCCCGGCCTTAAACCCGAAGAGGGCGGCCCCGCCGAGGCACTTGTGCGCCAGATCACCGGCGACAACGCCAGCCATGTGGTCAGCTATGGCACCGAGGCCGGACAATTTCAGGAGCGCGGCTATTCGGCGGTGATCTGTGGCCCCGGTGATATCGCACAGGCGCATCAGCCGGACGAATTTATCACCAAGGCCCAGTTCAATGCCGGCCATGATTTCATGCGCGCGCTTCTGGCCCGGCTGAACCGGACCAAGGCCGCTTAGGGCTTATTGCGCTTGGGCGGGGTTGTGCCGCCAAAGCCCGGACGGCCCTTGGGTGCGCCAGCTTTGCCGACCGGTTTGCCCATCGGCTTTTTGCCCGGAGCTTTGCCAAAGGGTTTGCCGCCGCCGGGCTTGCCCGGTTTTGCGGCCATGCCCGGCGGGGTAAAGCGTCGGCTGGAATCGCTTGCCGGGTTATGCTTGGGCTTGGCCGGTTCTGCCGTGTGGTCATCGGCCTTGGCATAAGGTTTGCCCGCCGGTTTCCCCGAAGGCTTGCCAAAGGGTTTACCCGCAGGTTTCCCAAAAGACTTGCCCGCCGGTTTGCCAAATGGCTTGCCACC
>CBDTZA010000231.1:0-4160 GCA_965364785.1 uncultured Roseovarius sp.
GCGCATCCTTGAGGTAAACACAGGTCAGAATGGTAAAGACGTAGGCCTGAATGAAGGCCACCAGCACCTCAAGTGCATAGATCGTGGAAATCGCCAGGATCGACAGCGGAGTGACCACGAGGCCAATACCGGTCGAGATCAGGATCATCGGCGCGAAGGCTGCGAAGACCTTGACCACGGCGTGACCGGCCATCATGTTGCCCGCAAGCCGGATCGAGTGGCTGACAGGGCGCACGAAATAGGAAATCACCTCGATCAGCGCCAGCACCGGGCGCAGCGGCAGTGGTGCAGAGCTTACCCAGAACAGGCCAAGAAACTTGGTGCCGTTCCTGACGAAACCCACGATGGTGACAGTCAGGAAGACCAGCATCGCCATCACGGCGGTCACGCCGATATGGCTTGTCGTGGTAAAGGCCATCGGCAGCAGGCCAAGGAAGTTGGCAAACACGATGAACATGAACAGCGTCATGATGTAGGGGAAGAACGGCAGCGCATCCTTGCCCGCCACATCCTCGACCATCTTGCGAATGAAATCATAGGCCAGTTCGGCAACTGACTGAACCCGACTTGGGATCGTGGCGCGGCCAGACGTGCCCAGGACCAGAAGCGCAAAGATCGCCAGAACCGTCAGTGCCATCCACAAGGTCACGTTGGTCAACGTGAAAAGGCCAACCGGCCCGTCGCCAAACAGCGGTTTGACGATGAACTGATCCATCGGGTGGAAAACAAGCCCGCCTTGATCGGCACTATGCGTTTCAGTCGCCATTTTTTGCCCTCTCATCCGCACCCTTGTCGGGCGCATTGCCGTTGGCCGTGTCGGCCATGTTCTTTTGCTGGAGTTCGGCCGCACTTCGCATCATCGTTTTGACGCCGGCCGCCATACCCAGCAAGGTAAACAGCACAAGGAAAATCGGGAGTGTCCCCAACAGGCGATCAAGCCCGTACCCTATGCCAAAACCGATCAACAGACCGGCAACAAGTTCAATCACCATCCGCCAGGCCAGATTTGCCTGAGAATAGTGTTCTTCCTGATGAGGCTTTGGCGCGTCCTTGGCTTTGAGCCGGTTGATCCTCGCCTCAAGCTGCGCAAGTCGCTCTGCCTGATCGGGATCTGTCACGCCTGTGCCCCTCAATTCGGTTGCGCCTTTGCTATGCGGCGCCAGCCCTCAAGTCAAGCGCCGGGCCGCAGCCCATAAAAATGCCTTAAGCGTTTGTTTTATCGAGTACTTTTAGAACGATGAAAGGCGCGCGCGATTCCGCCGCAGGCCCGGTTTCGCGCCTATTGGGCGCTTTGGCTATATTCAACCAGATGGTTGAGCTTTCCTGTGTCGTTCGCGCGCCGGACCGGCGGGTCACCTGAACCGGCCCGGCGCGCAGAGGTCTTCAGCGTATGACGAAGACCGAAACCTTGGCATGCTGGGCGATATAACCGCCATGCGAACTGAAGATATGTTCCCAGATCCCCGGCACGTGGCTGGCCATGATCACCAGGTCGGCGCCGGTGCGCTCGATCGCCTTCATCAAGGCAGAGGTGGTTTCAACCTCGGGGTCCTGACTGATGATCGTGTCGGCCTCGACATCGACGCCGTATTTGTCGCGCAGGCCTTTGGCGAAATCGGTCACAGTCTGGGTAAACTCACCCGAGTTATGGCCCAGCTCATTGGGCATTTCACCGCCCACACTCACCACCTTGATCACCGCACCATACCGCCTTGCCATATCGCCCGCCATATCAAGCGCCTTGGCCAGTGTATCCTTGTGAACCAGATCGACGGGAACCATGATTGTTGAAAACATAATCTGTCCTTTCGCGTTTCCTGTTGTTGCCCCGCGAGCCTAGACCGGTGGCTGATCCGCCGCCTTGTTACAGATCAACCGGGATTTCGGGCCAAATGAGCCGGAAAAGTCACACTTGCCCCGCCCGGCCAAGGCACGGGGCCCGCATAAGCGTTGACGCCACGCATCTGGTTGGGCTTAACAAGATCATGGATAAATCTCAGGCACTTGATACCGTTTTTGCAGCCCTCGGCGACCCGACCCGCCGCGCGATCCTGTCGATGCTGCTTGAGGATGATATGGCCGTGACGGACGTGGCCCACCCCTTTGAGATGAGCCTTGCAGCGATTTCCAAGCACCTCAACATCCTGAGCCGCGCCGGCCTTATCAGCCAGGAACGGCGCGGGCGGGTGAAGTGGTGCAAGCTGGAGCCGGACGCGCTGCGCGATGCCAGTATCTGGATGCAGGGGTTTGGCCAGTTCGAGGCGATCAATCTTGACGCTTTTGAACGGTTCCTGCGCGCAGAGTTGCCCGATGATACCTGACGCCAAACATCTGCCCGATGCCCGGATTGACACGCTGGCGCGCGCGATTGTCATGCCGATGTCGGCGGATACGGGGCATGCCTGCGGTGTTGTGACGGCGGATGGCGCGCCGGTGGCGCAAGCGCGCACCCTGTTGTCGGGCGGGCGGTTCACGCCTGACCCTGACGCGCCGCGCGGACCGGTCACGCGATTGCCCGGTCGCTGGCTTTATGCCGGGGTCGGGCGCCATCATTTCGGTCATTTCCTGCTGGAATGCGTCAGCCGCCTCTGGGCGCTGGACCACGCGGAGGGGCGGTTTGACGGGATCATCATCATCCCGATGCAGGGTCGCGACATCGCGGCGGTGATCCGGCGGCGGCTTGGCCCGCTTTTGGACATCCTCGGACAGGGGTTGCCGGTGCATCTGGTCTCAGAGCCGGTGCAGGTGGACGACTTGGTGATCCCAAGCCAGGGCATGGGGCACATGCACTGGACCGGTGGCACGCCGCAATACCGCACTTATATGCGCACGCATCTGTGTGCCGCGCTTGCGCCCGAGGGGCCGGAAAAGCTCTATGTGTCGCGCCGTCGGCTCAAAAACCCGGCCCAGCAGGTGCCCCATGAACAGCAAATCGAACGTTGGATGTCGGCGGCGGGGTTTACGGTCTTTCACCCTGAACGCCACCCGATCACGGTGCAATGCCAACGCTACATGGCCGCGCAACAAATTGTCGGCCCCGATGGCTCGGCCTTTCATATGGCGCCCTTCGTGATGCCGCTTGGCGCGCGCGTCGGCCTGATCCAGCGGCGCACGCGCCAGCCGGTGTTTGATGCCATCGCCCGCCAGATCACCAGCTTTGCCGAGGCGGACCTGTGGACCACCACCGCCCTGTCGCATCTCAGCACCGAGCCGGAACCAAACGAGCGTGAAAGCGCGCTACCGCCTGAGCTGCGCCAATTGCGGCTGGACCTCAGAGAGGCCGGATTTATCTGACGGCTGTGCCTTCGTCCTTGAGCAACAGGAAAAGCGCCGCCACCGTAAGCCCGATCCCCGCCAGCACGAGGACCCCCGGGACCGGATGACCAAGCGCCACCTGCCAGCAGATCACCCAAGTGGGCGTGAGATAAGTATAGGCCATCACCTTGGCGCTTGGCAGATGCAGGCTTGCATATTGCAGCAACACAAAGGTCAGAGCGGTGGCAAAAACCGCCGTATAGATCAGCGTGATCCACACGATCCCCGGCAGTGCGCCCCAATCTGTGGCCGCAATATCGGACCAGCCCGCCAGCGTGATCAACCCTGCCGCCGCCAGCATCGTGCCAAAGGAAAACGCCACCGGGCGCTCGCCGCGATTAAGACGTCGCACCAGCGGCGTATAGATCGCATGCGCCGCGCAGCCCCAGAAATAAATCACCTCACCGCGCCCGACCTCAAAGGCAAGCAAGGCACCAAGGTCGGCGCGAAAGATCACCCAGAGCGCGCCCGCCGCCCCGATCGCCAGCGCCAGCGCCATGCGCGGCGTAGTGATCTGGCGCAGCATGACATAGCCCGCCAGCCCCGCCATCACCGGCGTCAGGGTAAACACCGCCGCCGCCGACACCGGAGGCGCGGTTTTCAGCCCCTCGAACATCAGCACGAAATAAAGCCCCATCGCCCCGCCAAGCAGCAGATACCGCCAGGGCGCGCGCCACGTACTGCGCGGAATACCGGTGGTCAGGGCCGCCCCGGCGCCCACGATCATCGCCGCAATCACAAAGCGCGGCGCATTCAAAGCGGTCGGCGCGATATGGCCCGCCGCCATTGACCCAAGCGCAAACGACCCCGCCACAAGCGCCGAAAACGCCAGCATCGCAAGATGC